>NZ_BMDZ01000134.1 GCF_014636235.1 Tistrella bauzanensis | reverse complement strand
GTGGAAGCCTGTTGAATCACGCCAAACTATCGTGCGCCAGAGATTCCGATCACCGCGTTAACCTGAACTCGTTGCCCTGGGCGGCGGGCCAGCCGGCTTGCTCCCGGCGGCTGGCGGGTGCAGGATCAGGGGATCAGCCTGGTCCCTCTGGCCGGCTTCTGCCTTCGATCAACCGGGACGCGCATGAAAACCGATCTGCCGAAGACCATCCTGCTCGCTGAATATGCGCCGCCTGCCTATCAGGTATCGACGATCGACCTGGAATTCAGGCTCGATCCGCATGCGACGCGGGTGACCGCCACCAGCCGCTTCGACCGCATGGCCGGGGCCGCCGCCGACGCGCCGCTGGTGCTGGACGGTGCCGGGCTGCGGTTGGTCTCGATCATGATCGACGGTGCGCCGGTGGGCCCCGAGCGCTATGACCAGCAGGAAGAGCGTCTGGTCATTCGCGGGGTTCCGGCCGGTTTCGTGCTGACGGTCATCACCGAGATCGATCCGGCCGGCAACACCGCGCTGGAAGGGCTGTACCTGTCGAACGGCATCTTCTGCACCCAGTGCGAAGCCGAGGGCTTTCGCAAGATCACCTATTTCCCCGATCGGCCGGATGTGATGGCGCGCTATCGCACCACGATCGTCGGCGATCCGGTGGTCCTGCCGGTGATGCTGTCCAATGGCAATCCGGTTGCGGACGAGACCGGGCCGGACGGCCTGCGCCGGATCGTGTGGGAAGACCCGTTCCCCAAGCCCAGCTATCTGTTCGCGCTGGTGGCCGGGGATCTGGCACTTCACGAGGACAGCTTCACCACGATCAGCGGCCGGAGCGTGGCGCTGCGGCTGTATGTGGAGCCGCGCAACGCCGACAAATGCGCCCATGCGATGGCCTCGCTGAAAAAGGCGCTGGCCTGGGACGAGACCGCCTATGGCCGCGAATACGATCTGGACATCTACATGATCGTTGCGGTCGATGACTTCAACATGGGCGCCATGGAGAACAAGGGCCTGAATGTCTTCAATTCGAAGTACATTCTGGCCCGCCCCGACACCGCCACCGATGCCGATTATGCCGGCATCGAGGCGGTGGTCGCCCATGAATACTTCCACAACTGGACCGGCAATCGCATTACTTGCCGCGACTGGTTTCAGTTGAGCCTGAAGGAAGGGCTGACGGTCTTCCGCGAACAGCAGTTCGTGGCCGATCATCAGTCGGCGGCGGTGTCGCGCATCCATGACGTGCGGGTGCTGCGCGCGGCGCAGTTCCCTGAGGATGCCGGCCCGACCGCCCATCCGGTGCGCCCCGACAGCTATATCGAGATCAGTAATTTCTATACCAGCACGGTCTACAACAAGGGCGCCGAAGTCATCCGCATGCTCCATACCCTGATCGGCGAGGACGCCTATCGCCGGGGCATGGATCTGTACTTCCAGCGCCATGACGGCCAGGCGGTGACCTGCGAGGATTTCATCCGCGCCCATGCCGACGCCAATGACCTCGACCTCGGCGATTTCTTCCGCTGGTATGTTCAGGCGGGGACGCCCGAGGTGTCGGTCGATACCCGTCATGACCCCGATGCCGGCACCTTCGACGTCACCTTCACCCAGACCCTGGCGCCGACCCCCGGCCAGCCGGTGAAGCAGCCCATGGTCGTGCCTGTGCGCGCGGCGCTGATCGGCCCCGACGGCGCACCTTTGCCGATGATGCTGGCCAATGAACCCGCCGATGCACCGCAGGCCGGCGCCCTGGAGCGGGTGCTGGTGCTGTCCGACCGCGTCACCCGCTTCACCTTCATGCAGCTACCCGAACGGCCGGTGCCGTCGCTGCTGCGCGGTTTCTCGGCGCCGGTGAAGCTGGACACCAGGGCCAAGGATGCCGATCTGGCCTTCCTGATGGGCCATGACGACGACCCGTTCAATCGATGGGAGGCGGCGCAGACCTATGCCATCCGGGTTATCCACCGGCTGATCGCCGATATCGGCGCCGGCCGTCCGCTGGTGCTGCCCCTGGAGTTCCGCGAGGCCTTCACCCGTACCATCACCGATGACGCGCTGGACCCGGCGCTGGTTGCCGAGGCGCTGACCCTGCCGGGGGAGAGCTATCTGGCCGAGACGATGTCGCGGATCGATGTCGAGGGCATCACCACCGCGCGCCAGTTCGTGCGGCGCGAGATCGGCCGCAGCCTGGAGCCGCAGTTGATCGCGCTGTTCGACCGGCTGGAAGCGGCCGAGGCCGGCCAGCCCTATGCCTTCGAGACCGCGGCGGTCGGCCGGCGGTCGCTGGCCAATCTGTGCCTGGCCTATCTGGGTGCGGCGGGCGGCACCGCCGGGCTTGAGCGGGCCGAGCGGCGCTTCGCCACCGCCACCAACATGACCGATGCTCTGGGCGGTCTGCTGGTGCTGGCCGATCAGCCGGGCGAGCTGTCACAGCCGGCATTCGATGCGTTCTATGACCGCTGGAAAGATGAACCGCTGGTGGTCGACAAATGGTTCATGGTCCAGGCGACGGCCTCGCGCCCGGATGCGCTGGATCACGTGCTGATGTTGATGGAACATGCCGCGTTCTCGATGCGCAATCCCAATCGGGTCCGGTCGCTGATCGGCGCCTTCGCCGCCAGCAATCCGCAGGGTTTCCATGCCGCAGACGGCCGTGGTTATGAATTCCTCGCCGACCAGATCGTGGCTCTGGATGCCATGAACCCGCAGATCGCCGCCCGTCTGGTGGGTCCGTTCAAGCGCTGGCGGCGCTATGACGACCGCCGCCAGGGCATGATGCGCGCGGCGCTGGAGCGGATCATGTCGCGCAAGAGCCTGTCGCGCGACGTGTATGAGATGGTGACCAAGTCTCTGGCCTGATGGGCTCTGGCCTGATGGGCTCTGGCCTGAAGGAGACTGGCCGCACGGCGCCGACGGCGGCGCCGTGCGGCACAAGGCCGTCAGCCGGTGATGCCGGCGTGGCGATAGACCGCTGTCTCGAAGTCGAGATAGCCGCCGACCGATGCGGGATCGGCAAAGGGCAGGATCTGGGTCGCCCAGAATCCGCCGATGCCATTGGGGCGATCGATCCAGTAATACAGGTTGGCAAGACCCGCCCAGGCCAGTGATCCGGCCGGCCGGCCGGTGGGGGCGGGCTCGTCATTGATCATGAAGGTCAGGCCCCAGGATTTCGGCATGCCGGGAAAGAATTCGGCTTCGTTGGACAGGCTGGGGATCACGCCGGGCAGCGCCTTGATCTTCATCTCGCCCAGACCGTTCTGCTCCGCCATCCGCACGGTTTCAGGCTTCAGCACGGCACGACCATCCGGTCCCCTGCCGTCATTCAGCCACATGCGGATGAAGCGGGCATAGTCGGGGGCGGTGGAATGGAGCCCATGGCCGCCCATGTGGATCTCCGGATCCTGCGGCAGCATGAAATCGGGCACCGCTGACAGGGCGCCGGTCTCGTCGCGCTGATGCATGATCGCCATCCGCTCATGCATGGATGGCGTCATCGAGAACGCGGTATCGGTCATGCCGAGCGGGTCCAGGATGCGATCCTGCATCACCGCACCCAGCCGCTGGCCGGTGATCCGTTCGATGATCTGGCCGACCCAGTCGATGTTGGAGCCATATTCCCACTGCGTGCCGGGGTCGAACAGCAGGGGCGTGCGCAGGGCTTCGTGCGTGGCGGTGATAACGCTGGGCTGCCGGCCGGCCTCGGCCAGTCTGGCATAGGTCTCGTTGAAGAAGTCATAGCCGAGGCCGGCCGTGTGCAGCAGCAGCATGCGGGTCGTGATGTCGCGACTGGGCGCCCGCAGACGCGGCGTGCCGTCGTCGTCGAACCCGTCGATCACCTGAAGTGCCGCGATCTCGGGCACATAGGTGCTGGCCGGTGCATCGAGGTCGAGCCGGCCATCCTCGACCAGTTGCAGGGCGGCGGTGCCGGTGATGGCCTTGGTGGTCGAGAAGATGGCGAAGACGGTGTCGGTGGTCATCGGTGCGTCGGAGCCAAGCCCGCGCGTTCCGGCCGCACCCTCATAGATCGTGCCGTCACGATCGGTGGCGACGGCGACCACACCCGGCACACCCGGTGTGGCATCGACGGCATGGCGCAGCACCGCATCGGCACTGCTGGTCAGGCTGTTGGTCATGATGGTCCTCCCTTGGGCGATGCGCGGCCTGTCATCCTGTTGTCCGGCATTGGGCGGCGCGCCCGGTTGTCGATATCCCCCCTGATCGTATCGCATTCCGGTATCGGGTTCTGTCTGGCATCGGCATGACGTGTCGGGCATCGGCAGATTTTCCGGCGCCTGAAACGGAGGAGAGCCACTGGCTCTCGTCAGCCTGTCGGGTTGGCGGTCAGGGCAACGAGTCCAGGTTAACGCGCTTGCAGAGCCGCCATGAGGTATTGTGTGTCCCACGTGGCAAGTTTGCGCCTGGCCT
>NZ_BMDZ01000133.1 GCF_014636235.1 Tistrella bauzanensis | reverse complement strand
GTCTCGTCGATCAGCCGTGGCTCATCATGTCCATCGGCATGCGATCATGGGCACATGGGTGACCGTCCATGGGACTTGGTATTCGGCCATGATCGACAGCCGCGATTTCATCGCCGCAAAACGCCGCGCCGACAACGAGGTGCTGCTACCCGCCGGGCCAAAGATCGCCTTCTCGGGCGGTGACACCACCGATCACCGGACGATATGGGCCAAGCTCGATCAGGTACACGCCAAGCACCCGGACATGGTGCTCATGCATGGCGGATCACCCAAAGGCGCGGAACGCATCGCGGCCACCTGGGCCAACAATCGCAAGGTCGCACAGGTCGCGTTCAAACCCGACTGGACGAAACATGCCAAGGCAGCACCGTTCAAGCGCAACGACCAGATGCTCTCCACGATGCCGATCGGGGTCATCATCTTCCCCGGCACTGGCATTCAGGACAACCTAGCCGATAAGGCTCGGAAGATGGGCATCCCGGTCTATCGCTTCGGGACCGGCAGCGCGTGAGCGCTGCCGGTTCGGCATAACGCCATTGCGCACTACTGCAAGAGCGCCAGGTCCTCCCAGCGAATCCGGAGATAACGGCCTGAGCGCTTTGACAATTGTTTGCGGCTGACCATTCGCCCGGAGACCTGGAACTCCGCATTTATTTTGGCCACGAGCAACTTGTTGAAATGCCTCGATGTATCCACCATCACTACGTCCTTGGTCTTGAAAGGTGTGATGGTTTTGATTTCGACATGATCGTTTTCGAGCCTGCCGTCCGAACCCTGCGCGTAGGTCTTGTTCAACTTGATGCCGTAGGTGATGGCACCGAACAACTCACCGATGTCGCCATACACGGACAAATGCAGACCCGTCTCCAGATGGTAGCTCTCAGCGAGTGAGATCAGGCCCTCAAAATACGGGATCATTGATCGGATGGCGTTTGGATACTTCGCTCCCCATTCCTTGTGGCGAAGCTGTTCGTCAATGTCTGACCAGCTTACCCATTCGCCGTCATCAAAAAATGCCCGATCTGACCAATCGACTTCTGCCATAAACTTTAACCCACATCCTTCCGCCCAACGATATGGTCATCGTAGAGGTGCAGCAGATACTGGTCCACCAGACGCATAAGCTTTCTCATTCAAACTGCTAGTTTTCGGAAGGCCTGGCCTCGAAAGCCATCGCTTCTCGCGCGGTGAGAGGAATGCCGCTATGCTGTGATTGCGCCATGGTGGTGGTGGAAGGCGCAGCCGTCCGACCTTTTGCACGGAGTCACCACCATGATCGTTCTCGGAATTCTTGTTTCCATTGCAGCCATCGGTACCATGTGCTGGCTGCTGTTCAATCTCGCCGTCTTCGCCCTGCCGTTCTTTATCGGCCTGAACGCAGGCATATGGGCCTTTGGCACGGGCGCTGGCTGGCCTGGCGGCATCCTCATCGGTCTTATCGCTGCGGGTCTGACGCTGGCGGTCGGTCAGGGCCTGCTCATGCTGGTTCGTCCGATCTGGGCACGGCTGCTTATCGCTTTGGCCTTCGTCGCCCCGGCGGGCATGGTCGGGTTTTACGCTACGCTCGGGATCGTCAAACACATGATGCCGTCCGAGACCTGGCAGATCATCTTCTCGGTGGTCGGTGCGGTCGCGGTGGGCGTGACAGCTTTTCTGCGCGTTGCAGGCATGGCGGCAACCGGCCCTGCGGACGGGAACCTTGCACGCACCTGAATTGGAGTGACCCGTAGAGGCAGGACCAGAAGCGGATACGGATCATCTGCCGTCTTCGTCAGGAGGCGGGTGGGTAGATAGCGTGTGGATCCCGGGGCAGCGTGAGGCACAGGCACGCTCCATAGGAGCGCAGGACGGTCAGTGCCAGCATTCGAGGACTGACCGAAAACCGGTCGGGGCAATGCCGATAGCACAGGCCGGAGAAAAGGATATGCACGGCCTGAAACGCGGGGGACCAGACAAGCCGGTGCGCCGGTCTGGTCATCCTGATGGAGCCTCGAGGTTGCCATCGTCCCCGTTCAGCCCCCGTGTCTCGACCGCTCCAAACGGCCTCTTCAATGGCCTGATCTGGCCGAAAACCAGCGCGATGCGCTTCGACCGCTCTAGCGCAACAGCGTCGTCACAACTTTCTTCCCCTGCCGGCAAAGCCGACATTCCGCGCGGAACAAGAAAGTTTCTCCTGTGCTGTCCAGCCCCTTTGGGGTGCGCCAGCGTTCGTCTCCGGCCGGTCGATCGCCATAGAGGCCGCAATGGTGCGGGCTCGGAAACGGAAATCGGAGACTTAAAATGGCAGCCATCGGCACCTTCAAGAAGACCGGCTCGAACGAATTCACCGGCGAAATCGTCACCCTCAGCGTCCAGGCCAAGGGCGTGCGCATCATCCCCGACCTGCGCGCCACCGGCGAGAACGCCCCCAGCCACCGCGTTCTGGTCGGTCGAGCCGAAATCGGCGCCGCCTGGTCCAAGCGCTCCAACGAGGGCCGCGACTATCTGGGCCTCAAGCTGGACGATCCAAGCTTCAACGCTCCGATCTACGCCAATCTCTTCGACGAAGAAGACGGCGAAACCTTCTCCCTCATCTGGTCCCGCCCCAACGGTCGCCGCGGCGACTGAGGCGCGGAACAAAGGCTCCGACCGCAAGGTCGGGGCCTTTCTCATGCCTGCGGGAAAGCCGCCAGGCCCGGTGACCTGTCCGGGCTGGAACTGCTCAGCCGGTCAGGATCGGGATCATGGTTTTCACATGGGCGTCGATCCGTTCCAGCACGAGCGGGGGGACCACTTCGCGTTCCGGCAAGGTCCACCATTTTGCATCGATGCGTTTCACCGTCTCGACAACGGCCTTGAGCACGGCTGGCTCGGGAAGCCTTGCCCGATTGGCAAACGTCTTCCAGCGGGCCGGGGCCAAGCCCTTGAAGGCCCGCTCGCCGCCCAGAGACAGCGCCAGCCCATCTGCCGGAATATAGGGCACGGTCGAAAGCATGTCGTAGATCGGTGCAAGAACGGGCGTGTCGCCGTCGCCCGGATAGATCAGCGACCAGTTCTTGAGGTGCATGTCGCCATTGCCCATGACCACCGAGAAGGTCAGCCGCCGGACAAACTCCAGCGCGGCGAACGGCGAGATCGCAACATTCAGCACAGAGGCGATATCGTGGGAGGCGGCGCCATCATATTTGCGCGCCGGGTACAGGCCGAAAACCTGCGCGAAATCCTCGATATGGATGCGCTGCCCGTCTGCCCCGCGATCAAAACGCCGCACGAGCAGGACCAGCCCCTCGGCAAGTGTTTCAAACTCTTCGGGAATGCCCTCGAACTGGTCTCGGCTGACCAGCTCCCGCTCGGGCACATCCATGCCGATGGCTTCGGCAAGCGCGAGGTTCGCGAACTCGTTTTCCGACACGCCCGGAAAGGCGGTCGAGGGGAATTTCGCAATATATTGGCCCTCGTCATCCCCGAGCGGCAAGGTCAGCCCGCCGCCCTTGCCGGTGTTCTTCATCACCGAGAGCTTCATCTGCACGCCCGCCAGCGAGAAGCGGGCCTTGGGCCGCCCTTGGGATGGCGCCGCCCCGATGCCGGGTTGCCCTTCACTGGGCAGCACACGCACAGCCCCCGGCAAGTCCGCACCAAGGGTGGCCAGGAGGTCGAAATCATTCCCCGACCGTACATTGCCCGCATGGTGCTTTTCCATCGCCTCACGCAGCCGGTCTTCGGGCAGCAGGTTGGCAAAGAAGGGCGGCAGGCTGCCTGCGACAGGTCGCGGATCCTTGCGCAAGCCCCCTGACGCCGCGCGCAGTGACAGGCTCAGAACCGGAATGCCGCCGGTCGCGCGATAGGCCGGATCAAGGCTGAAGGCGTTGAAATCACCAGGCGTCCTGACGATCGTGCCAACCTTCGCACTGTTCAGGAACACGTCCAGCGCGGTGATGGTCTCAGCGGTACGGACGGCTGTCATCGTCGCTCTCCGGTTGCGGGCTGAAGGCCGGATGATCATCCTCGGCCTCGGGGCGCAAAAGCGCCTCGATGGCGGGCACCATTGCCTGCGGGACCAGCATCATTTCCAGCCCAAGCGCCCTGGCAATGTTGATCAATGTCGTGGTGCGCGCAGCCGCCGCCCCCGTCTCGATGTCGCGGTAGCGCGGGCGCGAAATGCCCGCAAGATCGGCCACCTGCTCCTGGGTCAACCCCGCTGTAAGACGCGCGCGGCGAAAATGGTCGCCAATCAGCCCCAGTGTTTCTTCTTCCGCCTTCATGTGATGCCTTTACGGGTCATTTTTTGCTGCATTGATCTGTATGGGTATCATATCCAGCGCAAAACGCAAAGAAAATGATCTCTAAACATATCGAAATCATTTCCCATGAATCGTTTAAGGATCATCTTGCGCTGATCGGCGTTGCGGCCAGCACAAGTGCTGCAATTGCGGCATACAGGCGAATCAGTCGGGCTGCATGCTCAGCCGTGCAGATAACGCCCTGGCCAGATTCGACGATTTCGTATGGCGTATCGGGCTAAGGAGCCTGTTGCAGAATGGGTCTTCGGAATGTGTCGCGATCGCAGTGAGATCCGCCCTTGAGCCTGCGGCCGGCGCCTGATT
>NZ_BMDZ01000132.1 GCF_014636235.1 Tistrella bauzanensis | reverse complement strand
TGACCCCGTCTGCGAGGCTGCATAGCCTCATCAACCAGCGACGTCCGCCGAGCCCTTTTCAACATCGGGCGGGACATCCCCGTATCCAGCGGATTGGCGACATTGCAGAATCCTTTGACAGTCTTGCCCAATGTCGACAGGCGGTAAAGCCGCTAACCTGAGTGGCAACAGGGAGGTGGTGGGATGTCACAGCCCATCCGACCACCTGAAGACAGCCGCGGGTATCGCCACATGACCAGAACAATCCACGCCGAAGCCGAATTGGAGGCCATCATCGGCACGGCGCCGGTGCCGATGATGCTGAAGGTCATCGATCATCTCGATGCCGGCGCGTTGCGCTGGATCGGTGCCGCGCCGATCGTCCTTGCAGCCTTCGGAACGGTGGCGCGGGGTATCACCGCGACGCTGGCGGGCGGGGCGGCCGGCTTTGCCGCCGCCGACCGGCGGGAGGTGCGGCTGCCAACCGCCCTGCTGGATGACGCGACCATGATCCGCGTCGGTGACGGGGCAGGGCTGATGTTTCCTCTGGTCGGCATCCGCGAAATGCTGCGGGTCAATGGTCGGGTCACGCAGGCCGATGACCATGAGATCCGCATCGCGGTCGAGGAATGCTATGGCCATTGCGGCAAGGCGCTGATCCGGTCGGATTTCTGGCAGGCGGTGCCCGACGCCACGCCGCCCGCGGATATCGGGTCGGTCGTCGCGTGCAGCCGCTTCATGGGTCTGGGGACGATGGATGCCGGCGGCCGCGCCGATCTGAGCCCCAAGGGCGATCCGGCGGGGGCGATGGTGCGGCTGGACGGTGCCGGGCTGTGGTTCGCCGACCGGCCGGGAAACCGGCGCATCGACAGCCTCCGCAACATCATCACCCAGCCACAGGTGGCGGCTTTGCTGCTGGTGCCGGGAACGACCCATGTGGCGCGGCTGTCGGGGCGGGCGCGGATTTCCGACGACGAGGCCGTGCGCGCGCCGTTCACGGTACAGGGCAAGATGCCGGCGCTTGCGGTCTGCATCGAAAACCCCGCGATCACGCTGTATGACAGCCCGGGCCTGACGCGGGCGCGATTGTGGCCGGCCGGCAGCCCGCCCGACGACATCAATCCGGCGGCGCTGTTCGCGCAGCATATGAAGCTGAACAAGAACAAGGGCCTTGGCGGCATGCTGACCAATGCCGCGCTGTCGGTGCCGGGCGTGCAGGGCCTGCTGAAGAAGAGCCTGGACAAGAATTACAAGGACGGCCTGTACTGATCGCCGTCCGGCGCGGGCGGGCGCCGGTCAGGCATAGGCGACCCAGCCGCGCCAGGTGAAGGCGGCGAAGAACGGGCTGACCCCTGAAAACCCGGCATCCCGCAACAGGGCTTCATCCTGCTCTGGCGACAGCAGCGGCAGATGTCTTGCGACCGCGGCATGGGCGGCGCGGGCCTGATCGGGATCGACGCCCGAGGCCGCTGCGAACGCCGCGTATCGCGACAGCCACAGCGGCCGTTCCTCCGGCCCCTGCGGAAAGCTGGAATGGACCGCCACGAAGGGCGCGCCCGGCTTCAGGCGCCGGTGGATCTGGGCGATGGTGCGCCGGCGCTCTTCCGATGCCAGAAAGTGCAGGGTCAACAGGCAGGTGGCGGCATCGAACGGGCCGTCGGGCGCGTCGTCGATATAGCCGTGGTGAAGCTGGACGCGGGGATTGAGGGCGCCCAGGGTCTGCCGGGCAAGCGCCAGCATCGGGGCCGCCGGATCGACGCCGTCGAAGCGCCAGCCCGGCTGCGCCTCGGCGAAGGCCTTCAGTTCCAGGCCGCCGCCGGCACCCAGAACCAGCACGCGCGCGTCGGATGGCGCGGCTTCGGCGAGCAGCACACAGGCCATGCGGTGCATATCGGCGAAGCCGGGCAGGAAGCGGCGCGGACCGTCGGTGTAATGTGCGATCGCGGCGGGGTCGGAAAAGGATCGCAGGAAATCAGTCTCGTCAGGGGGCATCGGCTGTCTCCGCTGGTCCGGATGTCGGGTGGCGTCATTTCATGTATCTATTAATGTTACATGATGTGGCGCATGTCAAGCCGGCAGGGCCGCCATGCCGTGTCGCGACCCCGCCTCCAGCCGTCTACCCCATGACTGATCAGATCAGCGTCACTTTACCACTTGCGATATCATAGACAGCGCCGGCGGTGGCGACACGGCCTTCGGCGATGGCGCGCGAGAGCACCGGGCTGGTGCCGCGCAGATCGCGAAGCGTGTGGTGGACATTGGCGATGGTGGCTTCGGCCAGCAGCGCGGCGGGCGACAGGCTGCCCGCGGACTGTGTCACCACCGGCTCGATGCCCGGGCGCATGGCATCGACCAGACCGGGCATTGCCCCGGCAGCACGGTGGCGTTGCGGATGACGTCGATGGTCGCGGACACGGCCCCGCAGCCCGAATGCCCCAGCACCATCAGCAACGGCACGCCCAGCACCGCGACCGCATATTCAAGGCTGGCGATGCCATCATCATTGGCGAAATTGCCCGCCAGACGCACGGCAAAGATCTCACCCGACCCCTGATCGAAGGCGAGTTCCGGCGCAACGCGGCTGTCGGCGCAGGACAGCACCGCCGCGATCGGATATTGCGCAACGGCCTGCTCCGCGCGGCCGAGCATCGGGTCGCGCGCCTGCGGCCGGCCTTCGGCCCAGCGGAGATTGCCGGCCATCAGCCGCGCCAGCGCCGCCGCCCCGTCCGGCCGGTCGAGCGGCGCCGGGCCGCTATTGGCCGCCCAGGCCGGCCGGCCGGCGCCAAGACCGGCGAGGCCGGTCATCAGCCCGGCGCTGACCATTCCCGCGCCCATCAGACGCAGCATGCTGCGCCGCCTGATGGATGGCGGATGGTTGTCTGTGGATGGCTGTGTGTGCATGATGCCCGTCTCCCCGACCCCGGCCCGTGATCATGGTCGTGATCACCCGTGTGAAATAGGGTGACGCTACAGGCCGTGTTGCGCATATATAAAGCGCCGTATGGTCACTGATGGTCAATCAGGCGCCTGGGCGGCCGATCTCCGATCACCCGTCGGTTGACGCAACGCCTCTCTCGAAGGACGATCACGCGCATGGCGATCACGCTCGCTGATACCATCACCCGCAATGATGACCTGATGATCGCCGAGATCGATGGCGAAGTGGTGCTGATGCATATCGACCTGGGCAATTATTACGGCCTGGACGAGATCGGTTCCGACATCTGGTCCCGGCTTGAGGCACCGCAGGGCGTGGCCGTGCTGCGCGATGCGCTGGTGGCCGATTATGAGGGCGACGCCGCACAGATCGAAGCCGATCTGATCGAGCTTCTGGACCGGATGGCCGAGCACGATCTGGTGCGTGTGCAGGGCTGATCCCCCGCCATCTGGCGCCGCCCGCCGGCGCCGCTTTCAGCGTCAGGCTCCGGATCGATGACCGACGATATCACCGCCCCCGACCACCAGAACCTGCCGTTCCGGATGCCCGAGGCCCTGACGGCCCAGGGGTTGGCGGTGCGGCCGCGCGGCGCCGACGACACCGGCTTCCTGCGCGATCTGTATATCTCGTTCCGCTGGGCGGAACTGGCCAACGGCACCGATTGGCCGGAAGAGACCCGGCGCGCCTTCCTGGCCGATCAGTTCCGGCTTCAGGACCATCACTACACTACCCACTATCTGACGACCGCGTTTCTGATCATCACCCGGCATGGCGTGCCGGTCGGCCGGCTGTATATCGACCACGGCGTCGACGAGATCCGGCTGGTCGATATCATTCTGCTGCCCGAATATACCGGCCAGGGCTGGGGCACGGCGATGATCCGTGTGCTGATCGACGAGGCAGCCGCGACCGGGCGCCATGTCGGCCTGCATGTTGAGAGCTACAACCCGGCCCGTCGGCTGTATCAGCGCCTGGGCTTCACCGATCGCAAGCTGCACGGCCCCTATGTGTTCATGACCTGGGGCCATTACACCGGCGAAACCGACCTGTCGGACGGTCAACTGAACACGATCTGATAGCGCACCGTGCCATCGGCATTGCGGCCGATCGGCACCGTGAACAGGCGCATCGCCCCCAGCACCTCGTGAACCAGACCGACGATCTGGCCATCGATCGCCATGTCTGTGCGGCTGCCGTGCAGGAGCAGGCTGAAGCGGTCGCGATCGAGGGGCCTGGCCGGCTCGTGCCGGACCACCTGCCGCAGGATCAGGCGTTCAAGCGGCAGATCGGGTGACTGACCCGGAACCTCGAAAAGACTGTCGATCACGGCTTCGAAATCGGCGGCGGTCAACTGGTCGGGGCTGCGGAAGACGACGGTCATGGGGATCGGATCCGGCATGGAACGTTGTTGATGGCCAGGGTGACGGCTGTTGGCGCAGGGTCGGCTATTCCGGCGGGCGATGCAATGGCCGGCATGCGGATCGCGGGGGCGCCTGATGACCTGGCACCGGATCTATCGCCCGGCCGGTTGACGGACCCATGGGGTATTTCCCGGTCCGTCGGAAACATCGGGGGATTGCCAATGAACCTGCTTTGCGGTCACGCGCGCAGTGTTGTAGTCTTGGCATACGGATGCCATTTGCGATTGGGTAAGGTGCACAATGATTGAGATCCAGGCTGACGACTGCCGTGCGCGGGCTGATGAGATATCGGGCCAGACGGCCCGGGTGTGGAAGAAGCCATTGCTGGCGTTGAACATCGTCTCGGAGGTGACTGTGGCGGCCTTTGAACGCGACGCGGATGGCCCCACTTTATATTCATAAATGACGTGGCAGGGGCTCAGAGTCGGACTCAAAACTAATACCCATTGATTTCAAGCCCTTGCGATGAACCGTGCGGTGCGTCGGATGGAGGCGATG
>NZ_BMDZ01000131.1 GCF_014636235.1 Tistrella bauzanensis | reverse complement strand
CGAGACCCCCGCCAAGCTCCCAAGCCGTCAGCAGACGGCGTCAAACCATGGGTAGCGGGCATTCGGCAACAGCCTCCCCAGGGGGTCAAAATCCCAAGCGCCCCCTGAAGGCCTGAAATAGGGGCAAGGGGCCATTTCCGTAGCTTGCATTCGCCATGGGGTCACGGCCCTGAATCGGCCCCTCAGGGGGCGCTTGGGCCTCGATATTTTTCTGAAGAAAAATCTGCTTTTTTCCTTTTCCTGCCCGTGGGTTGCCCGTATAAAGCGCCTCCACCGACGTACCCCCTCGGATGACAGGCTGCACGATGCTCCTGTCCGCTGCGTGACCAGGGACGACGGCAGCGGAATGGGAACAACCAGAGCGTCCCGGTCCATGCCGGGCCGCCGCCGGTTTTAAGGGGATCAGCCCAAATGACTCCGAAAATCGAGCGCTTTCTCGCCGACCGACGAGCAGCCGATAGCAATCCTTGTGTTGTCGTTGACCTCGACGTCATCGCCGAGAAGTACCGGGAAATCAGCGAGCAGATGCCGCTCGTGCGGGTATTTTACGCCGTGAAGGCGAACCCCGCCCCGGAAATCCTGTCCATGCTGGTCGAGCTTGGGTCATGCTTCGATACCGCCAGCCTTCAGGAAATCGAAATGGTGCTCGCCGCCGGGGCGACGCCTGATCGTATTTCGTTCGGAAACACGATCAAGAAGGAGCGGGACATCGCCCGCGCCTATGAGCTCGGGGTGCGCCTGTACGCCTTCGACAGCGCCTGCGAGTTGAGCAAGATCGCGCGCTCGGCACCGGGTTCCAAGGTGTTCTGCCGCATTCTGGTCGACTGCGTTTCGGCCGACTGGCCCCTGTCGAAGAAGTTCGGCTGCGCGCCCGCCATGGCCCTGGAACTGCTGACCGATGCGGCTGGCCGTGGCCTCGATGCCTATGGCATCTCGTTCCATGTCGGCTCGCAGCAGACCGATCCGGAGCAGTGGGATCTGGCCATCGGTCAGGCGGCGGCGATCTTCCGCGACCTGGGCGAGCGTGGCGTCGCGGCCCGCATGGTCAATCTGGGTGGCGGGCTGCCGGCGCGCTATCAGGATGAGGTGGCGCCGATCGCCGCCTATGCGCTGGCGATCTCTCAGGCGATGACCCGGCATTTCGGCAACCAGCTGCCCGAGATGATCATCGAGCCGGGCCGTGGCCTGGTTGGCGATGCCGGCGTTCTGGAAGCGGAAGTCGTGCTGATCGCCGAGAAGAATTTCGGCGACGAGGTCCGCTGGGTCTATCTGGATGTCGGTAAGTTCAATGGCCTTGCCGAGACCATGGACGAGGCGATCAAGTACCGGGTGAAGACGCCGCGCGACGGTGTTGAAACCGGCCGCGTGATCCTGGCCGGCCCCACCTGCGACAGTGTCGACGTGCTGTACGAGAAGGCCGGCTATGAACTGCCGCATGCCCTGGAAGTGGGCGACAAGATCCGCTTCCTGTCGGCCGGCGCCTATACCACCACCTATGCCACGACCGGCTTCAACGGCTTCCCGCCGATCCAGGCCTATTACATCTGATCGCGACCGATATAGTCGTCAGAGACGCATGACAACGGCCGGCCCGGAATTCCGGGCCGGCCGTTTTCGCGTCCTGTTCACCCACGGCCCAGAAGATGGGGCAGGTCCGAGAGACTGGACAGCACCGCCCTGGGCTGGCCCGGCAGACTGTCGGGCGGCAGGTCGCCCCGGTTGATCCAGACCGCCTGATAGCCGTAATGCGCCGCACCGGCGACGTCCCAGCCATTGCTGGAGACGAAGGCGATCTGGTCGGGCTTCAGGCCGAAGGCATCGGGCCCCAATGCATAGACTGCGCGGGACGGTTTGAAGCTGTGCGCGGCCTCGACCGAGATGACATTGGTAAAGCGGCCGGTGATGCCCGCGGTCGCCAGCACCGCCGACAGCATCACCTGGGTGCCGTTCGACAGGATGCCAAGCGGCAGGTTGGAAGCATTCAGCACCTCAAGCGTCGGCACGGCGTCGGGAAAGGCGGGCAGGGCCAGATAGGCCTCCATCAACCGGGCCCGCAGCACCTTGTCGGTCAGGCCGACCGAGGCCATGGCGTAGTCGAGCGCCTGACCGGTCACCGTCCAGAAATCGGCATGATCACCCATCACCGTGCGCAGCCAGGTGTATTCCAGCTGCTTACGGCGCCAGGTGTCGCTCAAAGCCCGGGCCACGCCGGGATCGCCTACCCGCGTCAACCGGGCGCTGACCGGGGCATGGACGTCGAACAGGGTGCCATAGACGTCGAAAAGGCAGGCGCGAATGCCGCTCAGTGGTTCAGTCGTCGACATGCCGTCTCGCAATCGGATAGAGGATGACACGCCAGGTATCTGGCGCCAAAGATCCTGGGCGTCAATGGCAAAGCCGGATGTGACGATGTCGTGCGGGTGATGGCCACGTCACTCCCTGATCTGCGACCGGTCGAGCATGGCGGCGTCATAGCCGCGCGCGGCGATGCCCAATGCCAGGGTCGGCACCAGCCCGGGATCGGGCCGGCCCAGCCGGTGGCGATAGACGGTCAGCGCCTCAAGCACCCGCTGAACATAGTTGCGGGTTTCGCCATAGGGGATCTTCTCGATCCAGTCGATCACATCGACCGAAGGATCGCGCGGATCGCCATAGCGGCCGATCCATTCATCGACCTTGCCCGGGCCGGCATTGTATGACGCGACCGCCAGCACGAGATTGCCGCGATAGCGTTCGATCATCCGGCCCAGATAGGCCCGGCCAAGTGTCATGTTGTACAGCGGATCAGTCAGGCGTTCAGGCTGATAGGCCAGGGCCACCTGACCGGCCGTGTTGCGGGCGGTGCCCGGCATCAGCTGCATCAGGCCGACCGCGCCGGCGCGGCTGACGGCGCGCGGATTGAACTCGCTCTCCTGCCGGGCAATGGCGTGAACCAGCGCGAAATCGACCAGATGATCCGGCTGCGGATCGCCGGCAACACCAGGTGCGACGCCGGCATCATCGCCCACTGCCGGATAACGCAACTCGACGGCCAGGCGGTCGTCGATCTCGGCAAAGCGCTTGGCGAAGCGCAGCGCCAGATCGGGCCGGGCCAGGCCGCGCACCGCTTCGACAAAGGCATGCTGTTCGTCGGGGCGTGCCAGAGTGTCGGCCAGAGCGTAGGCGAAGGTCGACAGTAGCGCCTGTTCATCGGTGCGCGAAATCAAGGCCACCATCACCGCCAGCGGCCGGCCGGACAAGGCTGCCATGGCCTCTTCGGGGGCGCGCGCCTCGTTCGGCGCGGCGAAACTCGCCAGTGTCGTCGGCAGGTCAATGCGTTCGGCGGCGATCTGGCCATAGAAGGTGGTGCGGTCGCGGGCGGCTTCCATCAGCCAGGCCTGGGCGGCTTGCGTATCGCCAAGCCGGCTGGCGGCGCGCCCAGCCCAATAGGCGGCGCGGGCGCGGCTGATCGGCCGGCTGACCCGTTCATACATCGCGGTGAAATGGGTCAAGGCCGCCTGCGGCTGGTTCAGCGCGCGCAGCGCGATCCATCCGGCCAGCCATTCGGCTTCTGAAAACCCGACCGCATCGGTCTGTTCATGGGTCGAGACCAGATCATAGGCAGCCTGAGCATCGCCGCGTTCCAGCAGCATCCGGGTGACGATATGGCGTTCCAGCCACCAGTCACCGGGCGACATCTCTATCGCGCCCACCCGGGTCGCGGCCTTGATCAGCCGCGCCGCCTGATCCAGATCGCCGGCACGGCGTGCGGCACGCGCCTGAGAATAGGTGAGGCCGGGATCGCTGCGCAGGGCATCGGGCAGCGCCGCGATCAGCCCGGCCGCCTTCGGGCTGCCGGCATTCATCGCCAGCCGGGCTTCGGCGAGAGCGCGGCTGGACGGGTCGACCAGCGGCATGGCCATGCGCGCGGCGCCATCCTGGCCGCGCCACAGCATGATATCCAGCCGGCGGCGATGATCGGCTTCGCTCAGCAGGCCGGCGGCGGACAGCAGCAGCGCCGATTGCTGACGCTCGTTCATCACCATGCTGTCCCAGACGCCGACGGCGATCTTGCGCGCCTGGGCGTCGCGGCCGGTGGCACGCAGGGCATCGATCAGCCGGATGGCGCCCTCGGCGGTGCGCGGCGCGGCGCCGCCGAACCAGTCGATCACCTGGGCAGGTGTCCAGCCGGCTGGCAGCACGGTTTCGGCGCGCGCCATGATCCGGCTCACGCGCGGCCATTCCGGATGGGCGGCGGCAAAGCCATACAGCCGCTCATAATTGGCGCTGACCCGGCCATCCTGCAGTTCCGACCATTCAACGAAATCGTCGAGCGGGCGCAGCTTCAGGCCGGCGGTCAGGGCGCGGGCGTCGTCATAACGTCGCGCATCCACCGCGTCGAACACCGCCTGCACGGTTGCCATGTCCCGCACCGGCGGCACAAGCGCCACGGTGGTGACACCTGCAATCGACGACTGCGGCGCCACGGTCTGCGATGCGGCCGGCCGCGGTGGCGCGGCCAGCAGCGGGCTGCCGGCCAGAACGGTTGCGGCAAACAGGCAGCCCAGAGCGGCAGGGGCCACGCGGCGCAGACCGGGGCGGCGGGGATTGCGGGGCAGGGCGGCGGGCATGGAGAACGCTGACCTCTTGGACGGCCGAAGGGTTCGGCGGGAGGATCGGGTGAATGCGGTGCGTGGATGCGATCGCGCAACAGTGTATCACGGCTGATGCCGCAGCCAAGCGCAGCCATGGCCGCCGATCCCGATCCCGATGCCGGTTCTGGCTCCGGCCCTTGTGCGATCGGCGCCCAGGGCTATCGCATTTGCCCAATGATCGACCTTGCGAATTCATCGGACCATCCGGCCCGTTTTCGCTTGCGGCTGATCGG
>NZ_BMDZ01000130.1 GCF_014636235.1 Tistrella bauzanensis | reverse complement strand
TCTGCAGAAAACTTGTTCGTAGCCTTCGTCATGGCTCCATCCTCTCAAGAGTTGGAGCCTCCGGCAAACCCGGAGCGGTTCAACGCTTGGAATTGGACGGTCATTGGGCGAGGAGGACCACGCTGGCGCGTAGCGCTCTCGCAGCGGACAGGGAACGATCGTCTGGAGACATTACCGCCATGGGCTCAGATCTACGAAATGGATAAAACCAATCAGGCCATAGCTCAGACCGCTTCCCCCGGACTCCCGCATGGCATCTGGGCCCTCGGTTTGGTCAGCATGTTCATGGACATCTCTTCGGAGATGATCCACAGCCTGCTGCCGGTCTTCCTCGTCACCGTATTGGGTGCAAGCGCCGTGACGGTCGGGCTCATCGAGGGCATCGGGGAAGCCACCGCCTCGATCTCCAAGCTGTTTTCGGGTTGGCTCAGCGACTGGCTTGGCAAGCGCAAGGCGTTGACCGTCATCGGCTATGGGCTCGGCGCCCTATCGAAGCCGCTGTTCGCGCTGGCGCCGACGCCATCCTGGGTACTGGTCGCCCGCTTCTCGGATCGCATCGGCAAGGGCATCCGCGGCGCGCCGCGCGACGCCCTGGTCGGCGATCTTGCCCCTGCCGGACTGCGTGGCGCGGCCTATGGCCTTCGGCAGTCGCTCGACACCGTCGGCGCCTTTGGCGGCCCGCTGCTTGCCATGGCGCTGATGGCTCTGTTCGCTGACGACTTCCGCCTGGTCTTCTGGCTCGCCGTGGTGCCCGGGCTCATCGCTGTGGCCATCCTTGTTCTAGGCGTCCGGGAAGCGGCACAGGCTCGACCTCTCGCGGAGGCGCGCGTTCCGATCCGCTGGAGCGAGCTTGGACGGCTGGGCCGCCTGTTCTGGGCTGTTGTCGCCGTCGGAACCGTGCTCACGCTCGCCCGTTTCAGCGAGGCCTTCCTGATCCTGCGCGCCGAGGACGCGGGTCTGTCGCTCGCGCTCATACCACTGGTGCTGGTGGTGATGAACGTCGTCTACGCCGCGTCGGCTTATCCAATGGGGGCGCTGTCGGATCGATATGATCGAAGGCCGGTGCTCGCGGCGGGTTTCGTCGTTCTGATCCTCGCCGATATCGTTCTCGCTTTCGCACTTGGGATTTGGGGTGTGATGCTTGGCATTGGCCTTTGGGGGGCTGCACATGGGCATGACCCAAGGGCTGCTGGCAGCCCTCGTTGCCGATACGGCCCCGACAGACCTCCGTGGGACGGCATTCGGACTATTCAACCTGGCAAGCGGGGTGGCGCTCTTGCTCGCGAGCCTGATCGCGGGGTTTCTATGGGAACTCATAGGCCCCTCCGCAACATTCCTCACCGGCGCGGCTTTTACCGCAGCTGGTCTCGTTGGGACAATCGCATTGGTTGGCCGGCGGCGAAGAAGCAGACTGGGCTGACCTCGACAACAACTGGCGTCACAATTCGAGAGCCCGTCCTGTCACGTCCGCCCTTATTTGGTTGAGCTTCGTGAGGCTTCCGATCGTTTCTTTTGGACGTTGCGTGGCGATGCCGACAAGCAAGGTTTCTAAGAATGCGAGCGTCCGCCATTGCGTAGCCAGCGTTGCCCGACTTCCTGCCGGCGCAGCCTCCAGGGCCGTCGATAGGTCAAACATGCGGAGTTGCTCAATGCGTGTGATCCGCAGGCTCGATCATGCGGAACGGCAGGACCTCTTTGTGATCGCCTCGCTGCAACAGCAGCCGTGCCTCGAACTCGTGAGGCTCCGCAGGCGCCACGGCGCTCAGTAGCTCGGAGAGACCGTCGTCCAGCGCCGCGAGCGGCAGCGTTTCCACCTGGCTGTCTGGCCGATCGATCGCGACCACTACCTCCGTTCCAGGAGTCAGCCGCGCAGCCGTAAACCTGAAGCGCTCCCCGTCTGGCGTGTCGATGATCTCAATGACCCCTTCCGTCAACGCGCCGCTCACGGGAACCGGATCCGGGGCGTGGTGGTGCCCAGCATGCTCATGACGGTGAATTGTTCCGCTGGCGGGCCGCACCCTGACATGCGCCACCGATAGAGCGGGAATGTGGGCGAGGAGCTGGCGCTCGATCGCGGACGAAACCGTCTCGGCCTCGCGCACGGTGGCGTCGCCGTCGATCGCCACATCAAGCTCGGTGCTCAAGCGGTGTCCGAGCCAACGGGCGCGCACGTCGAGAACCCGGTGCACAGCGGTGACGTGTTCGGCCGCATGGCGGATTTCCTCAATGAGGCCCGGTTCGACGCCGTCGAGCATGCGTGTGAACACCGCCTTGGCCGATTGCCAGACGATGCCGAAGATGGCAATGGTGATGAGCAGTCCTACGACCGGATCGGCGAGCGGGAAGCCGAGCCAAACGCCAACCGCGCCGAGAACCACGGCGAGGCTGGTCAGTCCATCGGTGCGTGCGTGATAGCCGTCTGCAATGAGCGCGGCGCTGTTGATCTGCCGACCGACTCGGATTCGATACACAGCGACCGCTTCGTTGCCGAGGAAGCCGACGACGCCGGCGACCGCTACCCAGCCGAGCAGCGAGATCGGCTGCGGGTTGATCAAGCGGTCGATAGCCTCATAGCCGGCGACGAGCGCGCTGAACAGGATGATCGCGACGATCACGACGCCGGCCAGGTCCTCGACGCGCCCAAGCCCGTAGGTGAAACGCGCGCTGGGTTTGCGCCTCGCGAACAGGAACGCGATCCAGAGCGGCACGGCGGTGGCCGCATCGCCGACATTGTGAATCGTATCGGCGAGCAGCGCCACGCTGCCCGACAGCAGCACGATGACGAGCTGCAAGGCCGCCGTGAGCCCAAGGATTATGAACGACCACTTGATCGCCCAGATGCCGCGCTCGGTCGTCGCGATCGTCGGATCGATCACGCCGTGGGTGTGACCATGTTTGCCGGCATCGCCGTGGCCGTGGTGATGGCCGTGAGCGTGAGTGTCGGGCTCGGCGAAACCGAGCCAGACCAGGGCGGAATGCAGCATCGCGGTGGCCTCAAAGGTACTTGGAGATCTCCTTGAACTCGTTGATCGGCGCGCGGGCGTCCCGCGCCATCGGACCGGCGCTTTGTTCAAGGCAGTGGTCGATATGGTCGTGGATGAGCGCTTTCTTGGCGTTGCAGATCGCCTTCTCCACGGCGTGGAGCTGCTGGGCGATGTCGACGCAGGATCGCCCCTGCTCGATCATGGCGATGATGGTCTTCAGATGGCCTTCGGCGCGCTTAAGGCGCTTGTTGATCTCGGGGTGGGATTGATGAAGAGGTGTTTCGCTCATATGTTGAACCTATCCTGGGGGAGGGGATAGGTCAAGACACAGGGTAATCCCTTTTCATCGCCTAACGTCGTCGTTACAGCTCACATTTCTTTCATCGCATCGAGCCTCAGCAGGCGGAGTGCGTTGAACACCACCAGGACCGAGGCGCCCACATCCGCCGCGATCGCGCCCCACAGGCTTGCCATGCCAACGAAGGTGAGGACGAAGAACACCGCCTTGACGCCCAGCGAGAACACGATGTTCTGCCGGATGACGGCAAGCGTCCGCTTTGCGTGCCGCACGAGCCAGGGCAGCTTCGAGACATCGTCGGTCATCAGCGCAATGTCCGCGGTCTCTATCGCGGCGTCGCTGCCGATGGCGCCCATGGCGATGCCGAGGCTGGCACGCGCCAGGGCCGGCGCGTCGTTCACCCCGGCGCCTGGCGGGGCTTGCAAGTCGCCGCACAGCTCGGAAACGGACAATGGCTGTCCTTCGCCACCACCCTACCGGACACCGGGCTCGCCGTGTCGTGGAACTTCTTCCTGGCGATGGCAGTCATGGGCGTGATCGTCCTGGCCATCTCGGCCTGGGCGGTCCGACGCGTGACCGCGCCGCTCGGTCAGCTGGCCAGGGCCGCCGAACGTCTTGGCAAGGATGTGGGCGCCGATCCGCTCCCGGAGCTTGGGACGACCGAGATGCGCCAGGCGTCGCGCGCGTTCAACCAGATGCAGGAACGGCTGCGCCGGTTCGTCGAGAACCGGACGCGCATGCTGGCGGCGATATCCCACGACCTCCGCACGCCGCTCACGCTGCTTCGCCTGCGGGCGGAAGGCGTCGAGAGCGCCGAGGATCGCGACAAAATGCTCGCCACGATCGCGGAGATGGACGGCATGATCGGGGCCACGCTCGCTTATGCCCGCGACGAGGCGGAGGCCGAGCCGCAACGACGCAACGATGTCGCCGCGCTCCTTGCCAGCATCGTCGACGACATGGCGGACGCCAGCCTTCCGGTCGCCATGGAGCCGTCGCCCTCCGTGATCCTCGAATGCCGGCCGGCTGCCTTGAGGCGCGCGCTTTCGAACCTGCTCGACAACGCAGTCAAATACGGAATGCGGGCGCATGCGGCCGTTCGGACGACAGGAAACGAAGTCGAGATCGCTATTGACGACGAGGGCCCGGGCATCCCGGAACTGGAGCTTGCCAAGGTAACTCAACCCTTTTATCGCCAGGACGAATCGAGAAGCCGCGACACCGGCGGGATCGGCCTCGGATTGGCGATCGCCATGTCGACCATCCAGGCCCATGGCGGCGAACTCACCCTGTCGAATCTGCCGCATGGCGGATTGCGCGCCCGAGTCGTTCTGCCGCTGTAACAGGCTCGTAACGTCACGAATCGCGTAGACTCTGCAAACCTGACGTCGCCCTCGCGGGCGCTGCTTCAGTGCGCGTGCGCGAACTCGCCCTTCGCCATCGCGAGGTGGTGCGGCTGACATTGGGAACTGGCTGAGCACCATTGGGGCAAGCTTCGAGCCGTTCTTAATGTCGCACTCATGAAGAGGCCCAATCGGACGCCGAACGCGGAGGCCATGTTCCTAGCAGCCTGTCGGAGTTGACCCCAAGGGTCTGGTTCGATCCGGTTTAGGGGCGTGCGGTGCTTTGATTGTGCGGTGATT
>NZ_BMDZ01000129.1 GCF_014636235.1 Tistrella bauzanensis | reverse complement strand
CCTCACCCGAGGGAATCAGCCCCGCAGCGCGGGGGCAAGCGGACATCGACAGGGTTGGAGCCCATTCTGCAACAGGCTCTATTGCGATCAACTTTGGCCAAATGGCCAACCCTGCGGGTCTGGATGCTTATCTGGTTGGCCCGAACGGTTTCGAGTTGGAGGATTTGAAGCTTCCAGCCTATCAAAACCTGCCATTCGACTTTACGGCACTCGGCGATGCAATAGACCTCGCCATCCTGTATGCGGAGGCGCACGGTAATCGGCAAATCCGAGACTACTGCTCCCAGATGGTGACGCGCTTCCAGGCACTGGAAGATCGCCCTGAGTATGAATTCCTCCGGCATGAGGCGGGCGGCGCGGCCGCCGACAATGGAGAGCTGGAGTTTCTCACTCGGCTGGTCGGCCTGACCCGCAAGGGAACCGGCCACACCAAGGCCAATCAGATCATCATCATCGACATGAATGACGTCGAGGACGAGGTGGTCGAACTGGTCAGCGCCGTGATCGCGCGGATGCTGTTTCGCCTGCTCCGGCGCGCCGATCCGCGCAATCGCTTTCCGATCCATCTTCTGCTGGAAGAAGCGCACCGCTACATCTCGGCGACGCCATCCCGCTATGCAGTGGACGCGACCAAGATATTCGAGCGCATCGCCAAGGAAGGACGCAAATACGGCATGTTCGTGCTCTTGGCATCACAACGCCCGAGTGAGCTGTCCAAGACGGTTCTCAGCCAGTGCTCCAATTTCCTGGTTCACCGCATCCAGAACCCCGACGATCTTTCTCAGATTCGGCAGATGACGCCGTTCATCTCGGATTCGGTCCTGAAACGGTTACCGTCATTGCCTCGGCAGCACGCGCTGGTGTTCGGAACCTCGGTCAATCTCCCGACGACATTCAAGGTGCGGGAGGCATCACCGCGGCCGCGCAGCGACGATACCGCCGTGGTCGATTTGTGGTTCCACGAAGAAGGTCGAGCCGCCGGCATTCGACTCGCTCCGGTCGATACCGCTGGAGGGGAGCCGATGGCAGTAAACGAAGCGTCAGACGATGACATCTTTTGACCATCTGGAGACCCTGGCGCAGACGCTGGAGGCCACGGGAGACTACCGCGTCGTCCGGCGTCTCAAGCCGCGCCCTCGCATCGTTCCTCCGCTAGGCACGCCGCTGCGCCTTGGCCTGGTGGTCGATGTGGAGACCACGGGGCTCGACCATCAGCGCGACGAGATCATCGAACTCGCCATGACACCATTCAACTATGGCTTGGATGGCACCATTTTCAGCGTGGGTGACAGCTTCCAAGGGCTGCGTCAGCCGAGCGAGCCTATCGCCCCGGAAATCACCGCGATCACGGGCATCACCAACGAGATGGTGGCCGGCCAGATTATTGATCCCGCAGCGGTAGCCACATTCGCGGCGCCGGCTTCACTCGTCATCGCGCACAACGCGGCGTTCGATCGCCGTTTCCTTGAACGATTCAGCGAGATATTCTCGACCAAACCATGGGCATGCTCGCTCAGCCAGATCGATTGGGCAGCGGAGGGGTTCGAGGGCACAAAACTCGCCTATCTCGCTCAAGCCGCAGGCTTCTTCTACGACCGTCACCGCGCGATGCACGACTGTCTTGCTACGGTCGAGTTGCTGGCAATGTGGCTGCCCCGATCTGGCGTTACAGGTCTCAGCCGCCTCCTGGACGCCGCTCGTGCCGTTTCTTGGCGCATCTGGGCGGAGAACGCGCCCTTTGACCTCAAGGATGTCCTCAAAGCGCGGGGATACCGCTGGAACGGCGATCCCGGCCCGCAGCCGCGCGCATGGTATATCGACGTTCCCGAGGCTCAGTGCGAGGCCGAGCTACGGTTCTTGAGAACGGAAATCTATCGATATGAGGTCGATCCCCCGGTTCGGCGGATCGATGCCTATGATCGGTTTTCAGACCGGATCTGAGTACCGTCGAAGGCCGGGCTATTGCATGCCCTCCGGCACTTGCGGGCACTTCTTGGCAAGCGTGGCGCAGACGAACCTGTGCCGTTTCGTCATGTCGGCGCGCTTTTCCACTATGTGGTGCCTAGCGGTCATGGTTCTTGCAGCTGGCATCCTGCAACGCGTGGTTCTGGAGGCGGAAGCGGATTTCCTTCGAGATCCTCGCCTTGCCGGTCACCGTCTTGAATGTCCGACGCAGGTCCTTGCCTCAAATTTAGCAAGGAAGACGTCCACGAAACATCGGGCTATTCACCTTCCAGCCTCACGGAGCGACGCAGCAATATCGCTGATCGAGCGAAACAGGACCAGTCCATCATCTCTGGCAGGCTCAAATCCTCGGCGCCGCCAGAATTCGGCAGCCTCCCCGTCGACGGCGTTGACCATCAATGCCCGCCCACCGATCAGCGACGCGGCTTGAACGCAGCGTTGAAGGGCGTGCTTCACAAGGCCAGTCCCGATGCCCAACTCGGCCGAGCAAATATCGGTCGCGAGCTGGCCAAGCAGCATGCAGGGAATTGGATTAGGCGGCTGCCCCGTCCGGATGGAGCGCGGTAGCACAGATGGCACAACGGCTGTTGGTGCAAGGCCGTAATATCCCACCACACGCCCTGCCTCATGCACGACGAGAACGGCGGTAAAACCCTTCTGCTGATTGGAGAGCGCACGGGTTTTAAGCCAGTGGTCGAGCGTCGGCTTGCCACAGGTGAACTCAGAAACATCATGGGCGGCGGAAAGCGGTTCGGGTCCCGAAAGCTGCAAGGGACTACCGCTTTGCCACGTAGCCCGGCTCCCACGGCGCAGGCCGTTTCAGCACTTCGACCATCTCCGGAACAGGAGCGGCCGGGCGCGACAGCACATCCATGAACTGCGCAAAGCCTTCCGGGCTCATCCGGATCAGGCCCTGCTCCATGACGACCTCCTCGGCCGCGCGCACAGCGGCATCGCGCACGAAATCGGTGCGCGAACGGCCGCGCAGGCTGGCGGCACGATCGATCATGGCAACATCGGCCTCGGGCAGACGCATTGAGATCGGATATTCCTTGCGTTCGGCAGTGTTGGCCATGGCGATTCTCCTTAGCCGGAAGATAGCGCCTTGTATCTCTAAATACAATACGGCAAAGTCTCAACTGCAAGCAACAGCTTCCAAAGGACCAGCATCGAGGCGAATGATGACGGCGACAGCGAGCGATTCCGACAGGTCATTTTACTCTGCCGTGGCACGCCAGACTACGCCGCCGCACGCCATTACGCGCATCGGCACACCGATCGCCGCCAAATGTTCGCCCGTAAATTCCATTGCTTATACCGGGCATGAGACGAATGCTGTCAGTTATGACCTTGCGAGCCCCAGGAAACACAGCAAAGATGACAGGAGCACAGCGCGAAGCGCTGCTCGAGTCTTTGCTGCTGGACGAGCCGGAGTTGACGTTTACGCCGCGCGGCAGTCCCGATCCACGCCTTCTGCGTCTGGTCGGCATCTTGGCAAAGCAAGCAGCGCGGGAGTGCTTTGCAGAGGAAGTGACGTTGTCCAAGCGAAGGAGGAAGCGCACCTCCTGATGCGGATGGGAGCCATGTTTTGAAAGTCGCGATCTACGCCCGCTATTCTTCCGACAATCAACGCGACGCTTCCATCGCCGACCAACTTCGTATGTGCCGCCTCCATGCCGAAAAGCAGGGCTGGCAAGTCATCGAGGAATATACCGATCACGCAATTTCAGGCGCTTCGCTGATCCGTCCGGGCATCCAGGCCCTGATGGCCGACGCTATGGCCGGTCGCTTCGACCTGATCCTTTCAGAGGCGATGGATCGCCTCTCACGTGATCAGGAAGACATCGCCGGAATTTTCAAGCGCATGTCCTACGCGGATGTGAAGATGTTCACCCTCTCGGAGGGCGAGGTCAGCCATCTGCATGTCGGCCTCAAGGGCACGATGAATGCGCTGTTCCTCAAGGATCTTGCCGACAAGACACGCCGCGGGCAGCGCGGTCGTGTGGAAGCTGGCAAATCCGGTGGCGGCAACTCGTATGGCTACGACGTGGTCAAGAAGCTGGACGCCAATGGCGAGCCCATTCGCGGCGACCGCACCATCAACGACGCCCAGGCCGACGTGGTTCGTCGCATCTTCCGCGACTATGCTGCAGGCAAGTCCGCCAAGACCATCGCCTTCGCGCTCAACAAGGAGGGCATCCCCGCCCCTTCCGGCGGTGACTGGGGCTTCAGCACGATTAACGGCAACCCGAAGCGTGGCAACGGCATCCTCAATAACGAGATGTATGTCGGCAAGATTGTCTGGAACCGGCAGCGCTTCGTGAAGGATCCGAACACCGGAAAGCGGCAGGCCCGCCCAAACCCGGAATCGGAATGGGTCATCCAGGAGACGCCTGAGCTCCGGATCCTCGATGACGAACTCTGGAATGCGGTGAAGGCACGGCAAGAGAAGAACAAGCTCTCGCGGGATGACAACGGCAGCACGGATGTCCGCACCGTCAATCACCGACGCCGCCCCAAATACCTCTTCTCGGGCCTGACCAAATGTTCATGCTGTGGTGGCGGGTACTCCGCAATCTCGGCAACGCTGATCGGATGCTCGACCGCCCGCAACAAGGGCACCTGTGACAATCGCGTCAACATCCGCCGTGATGAGTTGGAATCGCGCGTGCTGAACGCCCTGCGCACGCGGCTCGTTGACCCAGCACTGTTCGCCCATTTCTGCGAGGTCTTCACGCAGGAGATGAACCGCCTGCGCATGGAAGGCCGCGCCGGCATTGCCTCTGCTGAAGCCGAGATCGCAAAGATTGATCGGGAACTAGCCAAGCTGCTAACTGCAATTAAGGCCGGTGGGCCAATCGAAGCGATCGTAGAGGAGATGAAGCAGCTTGAAGCCCGTAAGGCGGAACTGAAAAACTTCCTGGCCGAAGCGGACGAGCCCCCTCCTCTTCTTCACCCGAGTATGGCGCTGCAATACCGCAAGCGCATCCAGCAGCTCTACGAATCCCTTCAGGATGAAGAAGAGGGCAAGCGGGTAGAGGCAGCGGACACCATTCGCTCGTTGGTAGATCAGATCGTGCTGACACCTGTTGAGGGCAAGGTGGAGATCGACGTTCAAGGCGATCTTGCTGGAATCCTTACGATTTCCACGCAAACGAAAAACCCCGCCGGTCGGGCGGGGTCATCGCAAGTAAAGATGGTTGCGGGGGTAGGATTTGAACCTACGACCTTCAGGTTATGAGCCTGACGAGCTACCGGGCTGCTCCACCCCGCGTCGGGT
>NZ_BMDZ01000128.1 GCF_014636235.1 Tistrella bauzanensis | reverse complement strand
TGAGGATTCGACACCCCGAGCCTAACGGCTCAAGGCGAGCAACGCCGCTCTCCCTTTTTCAACAATGACCGGGACATCCCCCACTGGCAGCGCGCAGCTGCTCAAGGGTCATGCTTTGCATGATCTGCTCCTGTCGACGGACCTTGTCAGAATCCAGTGTGCATGATCTTCAGATAAGCTGCTACTAACCGCCCCCTCCCCTCAGCCAGCCCTCAGCCAGGCCGTCCAGGACGGGGCGGGATCGGGTGTGACCAGGGCTCACCCGAAGCGGGCGTGATGGAGGGCGACCGCATCCGCCCCGGCCGGGAAATGCAGCCGGCCGCTGGTGTCATGGACGGCTGCCCACACAGCGTCGGCGACATCCGTCTCGGTCGTGATCAGCGCAGGACTGGCATAGGCGTCGAAGATCGGCGCCGCAAACCCGGCATAGGCGGGCGGAATCAGATCGGCGACACGAAGGCCGGTATTGTGGGCGAAGCGGGTGGTCGGCGCATATCCGGGCGCCACCAGCGCCACCCGCAGGCCGACATGGCCGAGTTCATGGGCAAGCGAGCCCGTGAAGCCTTCGATGGCCTGCTTGCTGGCGGTATAGGCCGCCGCCAGCGGCATTGCCGCAAGCGTGACGCTTGACGTCACGTTGACGATGATGCCCGACCGGCGCGCGCGCATCTGCGGGATGACCGCCTGACACATCGCCATGACGCCGAAGGTGTTGGTGTCGAACACCTTGCGGATATGCGAGAGCGGCGTAGCCTCGAAGGCACCGACGACGCCGATGCCGGCATTGTTGACCAGCACGTCGATCGGGCCCGCGGCCGCGATGGCGGCAGCAATGCTCTCGTCGCAGGTCACGTCGAGCGGCAGGATCCGCAAGGCGCCGGAACGCGGCAGCAGATCGGCGTCGGGCCGGCGCATGGTGGCGACGACGCGCCAACCCTTGGTCAGGAAATGACGCGCCGTCTCAAGGCCATAGCCCGAGGACGCGCCGGTGATCAGGATTGTCTGCATGAGCCATCTCCATCCGTATCTGATAGCCTCTGTCTTAGACCCGATGACCTGGATGATCCATAATCCAGACACCGGAATTCGTTACCAATCGTCCAAACCGAATGACGTGGGGCATGGCTGAGAGAGCGGGAGACCCGATGCAGACGGTGGTGCAGACACGGCCGATCGATGCCGTCCTTCTCGACATGGACGGCACGATCCTGAATTCGATCAAGGCCGCCGAGCGCATCTGGCAGGCATGGGCGGAGCGCCATGGCGTCGATGTCGCGACCTTCCTGCCCACGATCCACGGCGTTCGCGCGGTCGAGACGATCCGGCGGGTCGGCCTTGCCGGCATCGATCCCGAGGTGGAAGCCGCCGCGATCACCCGGGCCGAGATCGACGACGTCGAGGGCATCGAGGCGATCGCCGGCGTGCATGACTTTCTGGCCGGCCTGCCGGTTCAGCGCTGGGCCATCGTGACTTCGGCGCCCCGGCCGCTGGCCCTGCGCCGGATCGAGGCTGCCGGACTGCAGGTTCCGCCGCTTCTGATCGCCGCCGAAGATGTCGAGACCGGCAAGCCCGCGCCCGATTGCTTCCTGCTCGCGGCCGAAAGGCTTGGAACCCAGGCGCATCGCTGTCTGGTGATCGAGGATTCCATGGCCGGCATCACCGCCGCGGAACGGGCCGGGGCGGCGGTGCTGGTCGTGACGACCACCCACCACACGCCGATGACCGTCCGGCATCCGGCGATCCTGGATTATCGCGACCTTGCCCTGAACCGGCTTGCCGATGGCGCGATCTCGATCTGCCATGCCCGGGAAACCGCCCCGCTGTCGGCCCGGCTGTCCTGTGTCCTGCAAGCGGCAGGGCCCGCCCGGCCCTAGACAGGCACGGCGGCGGCACTGATCCGGGCGAATTGTCCGGGCGGGCAGCCCTGCCGCTTGCGAAACGCGGTGCTGAAGGCGCTGGCGGAGTCATAGCCGATCTCGCAGGCGATCTGGTCGAGCGTCTTCGTCCCGCGCATCAGAGCGTCTTTCGCCAGCGCCATCCGCCAGCGGGCGAGATATTCGATCGGCCCGCAACTCAAGGTATCGGCGAAGCGCGCGGCAAAGGCCGAGCGGGACTGTCCGGCAATCTCGCCAGGGCGGCGACCGCCCAACCGGCCCGGACATCGCCATGCATGGCACCAAGCGCGCGCGAGGGCGGGGTCACGCATGGCCCTGAGAAGCCCGGTCGGAACATCATCGTCGACAACGTCGCGCCAGCGCAGGGCTTCGACCAGCAGAACGTCGAGCAGACGCTGAAGGATCATCTCCCGGTCGGGATCGCAGCCGGCGCATTTCTCGACGATCAGATCGATCATCCGGGCGAGCCGCGCCGACCGCCCTGCCGTGCCTGCCGTGGTGGGGATGTGGATCATGCGCGGCAGCAGGGCGAGCAGAAGCGGCGCGTTCACCGGCGCGATGCGGAAGCTGCCCCCCAGCGATTCGAAATCCGCAGCGCCCGCCTGCTCGCCATGACGAACCGGCGCGTCCGTCGGAACGCCGGGGTCGCACACGGCATCGGGATGGCTGCTCATAGTGAAGGCCGGCGTGGCGGGAAGCAGCAGGAAATCGCCCGCGCCCAACCGCCCGGGCCGGTGCCCCTCGACCGACAGCCAGCATGCGCCCTTCAGAATGATGGTGAATCCGGGCGCGTCATGGGCCGCATAGCACACCCCCCAACGGCCCCGCCCGGTGATGGGCTTGGAGATGGCGGTATTGGGCCTAAGCAGCGCAATCATCTCGCTCAGCGGATCCATCCTGGACGATCCATCATCATTCCCGAGGAATAATGTCTACAGCGTCCAGGCCAGCACGTCCAGGCCACTGGGCGCGCATCTGTGCCTGCGGCACCGCATCACGTCCGGCGCCAGGCAGACATGGCCGTCTCATAAGGAAAGGCGATCTCGGCGCTGCCCGCGAGTTCGGGCGTGCCGGCGATCAGCGCGCGCACCTGCCGCGCGACATCGGCCTGCCGTTCGGGCGGCAATGCCGCGATGAAGCTGACCGAGAGCGTGCGCTTGACGATCACGTCTTCCGGGCATCCGACATGAGCGTTCCGGGCCCGGCGCTCGCCGACGAATTCGAACCCCGGCGCGGGAAAGGCCCGCCACCACGCGCCGGTCCGGTATCGGGGCGTGGCGCCCTCCCACGGGTCGGTGATGGCGGACAGGGCCGCGACCCATGGCACGGTTTCATCGCGCCCGTTCCAGATCAGCCCCAGCACCCCGCCCGGCCTCAGCACCCGCCGCATGTCCTGCACGGCCGCGGCGGTCGCAAACCAGTGGAAGGCCTGCGCACAGACCACCGCATCGACCGAACCATCCGGCAGAGGGATGGCGTCAGCGGAGCCGGCCAGAGCCTCCACCTCAGGAAAAGCGCGGATAAGCCGATCGCGCATGGCATCGACCGGCTCGACCGCGACGATCCGCCCGCCGCATTGCCGCATCACGGGAATGAACTTGCCGGTACCGGCCCCGACCTCCACGGTCGTCCGGCCCGGCCCGACCCCCACGACATCGCGCAGCCAGCCAACCGCCTCGCCCGGAATCCGGGCCGCCCCCCGACATAGGCCACGGCCCCGGTCCGATAGCCTGTGGAGGATTGGTGAACCGTCATCTGCGCCTCCGTGCCGCGAGGGGGGCATTGTTCGCCAAGGTCAGCGGCCGGAAGGAAGCTTACCTCCGCCTGCCGCCTAAGCCCAATGCCTGTCACAGGATGGGTGCGCCTTGCCATTGGCTTCCTTTTCGGGAGCTCCACCCACGGCCAGAATCGATTGCGTCCTTGGCCATATTGGCCAGAATGAGACCGGCCCAGGCGGGGATTCACCTGCGAAACCTGGGCGCCAAAGACGCGACGTCTGGCTTCGGACAGTTGATGCATAGACATCGCCCGCACCGAGCCAATGACAAACGCCATGCACGGGCGGCCGCTGGTGGTGGCGGTCGAGGAGCATGAACGGTTGACGGATCTTAAGACAGACGCCAGAAAGAATGAGTCTCCGCGATGGCGATGATCACACCCGAACGCGATCTTGAAGCGTCTCTTGTCACGAAGCTTCGGGATCTGAAATATGAATATCGCCCGGACATCCGCGATCGAGACACGCTTGAGGCGAACTTCAGGGAGAAGTTCCAGGCCCTGAACCGTGTCACTCTCACCGACAGCGAATTCAAGCGACTCCTCGACGATATCGTGACGCCGGATGTGTACCAGGCCGCCCGATCTCTCCGGAGCCGCGAAACATTCATCCGCGGTGATGGCACGCCGCTTAATTACACGCTCGTCAACATCAAGGACTGGTGCAAGAACACCTTCGAGGTTATCAAGCAGCTCCGTATCAATACCGATAACAGCCATCACCGCTATGACGTCATGCTCCTGATCAACGGCGTTCCCGTCGTTCAGATTGAGTTGAAGGCACTCGGGATCAGCCCGCGGCGGGCGATGGAACAAATCGTCGACTATAAGAGCGACCCCGGCAACGGATACACCACGACGCTTCTCTGCTTCATCCAGCTCTTTATCATCAGTAACCGCACGGAAACGCGGTACTTTGCCAACAACAACGCCCGGCACTTCGCCTTCGACGCGGATGAGCGGTTCTTGCCAATCTATCAGTTCGCGGCCGAAGACAACACCAAGATCACCCATCTTGATGACTTCGCAGATCGCTTCCTCGCCAAGTGCACGCTTGGCCAGATGATCAGCAAGTACATGGTTCTCATCGCCAGTGAGCAGAAGCTCCTGATGATGCGCCCGTACCAGATCTATGCCGTCAAGGCGCTTGTCGACTGCATCGATCAGAACTGCGGCAATGGCTATATCTGGCACACCACCGGCTCGGGCAAGACGCTCACCTCCTTCAAGGCCTCGACGCTCCTCAAGACCAATGAGAGCATCCATAAGTGCCTCTTCGTCGTCGACCGCAAGGATCTCGACCGACAGACCCGCGAGGAGTTCAACCGGTTTCAGGAAAACTGCGTCGAGGACAACACCAACACCGCGACTCTGGTCCGCCGCCTGCAATCCGATGATTACGCGGACAAGGTCATCGTGACGACCATCCAGAAGCTCGGGCTGGCCCTCGACGAGAACAGCAGGCACAACAAACAGACTGCGGCTCAGGGACGGTTGACCTCCAAGCAGCGCCTTGAGCGACTCAGGGACAAGCGGATGGTGTTCATCTTCGACGAGTGCCACCGCTCACAATTCGGCGAGACCCACCGGGCGATCAAGGCATTTTTCCCGAACGCCCAGCTCTTCGGCTTCACCGGCACCCCGATCTTCGAGGAAAACGCCACCGTCAGGCAGATCGAGGGCGATATCGCCACGCTTCAGACCACCAGAGATCTGTTTCAGAACGAACTTCACGCCTACACCATCACCCATGCGATCGAGGATCAGAACGTCCTCCGCTTCCACGTCGATTACTATCAGCCCAGAAACGCCGCCGCCCCCAAGCCCGGCCAGACCCTCACCAAGCAGGCGGTTGCCCAGGCCATCCTCGACAAGCACGATGCCGCGACCGGCGGCCGGCGATTCAACGCCTTGCTGGCCACCGCCTCAATCAACGACGCGATCGAGTACAATCAGGTCTTCAAGACGCTTCAGGCGGAACGCCAGGCGGCCGACCCCGCCTTCGCCCCGCTCAAGATCGCTGTCGTCTTCTCGCCCCCCGCAGCGGGCAGCCCGGACGTCCGCCAGATCCAGGAGGATCTTCCGCAAGAGAAAGAAGACAATCGGCATGACCCAGAGAGCCTGTTGCAGAATGGGTCTTCGGAATGTGTCGCGATCGCAGTGAGATCCGCCCTTGAGCCTGCGGCCGGCGCCTGA
>NZ_BMDZ01000127.1 GCF_014636235.1 Tistrella bauzanensis | reverse complement strand
GAAATCTACATCTGGTAGGCCAATCCGGTTACCCAACCCAAGCCACCGCCTTCCCTGCCCGATGGGTAGGGTGAGCAATTACCCGCGTGGCGCTTTTACCCGCGTGGCGCTTTCGACGCTGCTGGTTTTGATCTTGTTCTGATCATCGTGCGGGCGCCGTGTCCGAGACAGCCACCAGCAGGCTGCACGGCGCATGGGCCAGCAAGGAAGCGCCAGTGGAGCCGCGCCACCATCGCGCCAGCGCGGTCTGTTCGCGGTGGCCAACGACGATCAGCTCCGCGCCGACCTCACGGGCCGTGCGCCCGATTTCTTCCGATGGATTGCCGACGGCCAAGCGGGTTTCGACCAGCAGACCAGATGCCCGCAAGGTCTTGGCGGTCTCCGTAAGGAGGCGGTGCACTTCCTGATATTCTCGTTCTGGCAAGTCTGAGGGAGCTGCCGCCTCGGCAAGCGCGACACCCAGTTGGTGGGCAACGACGGCGAGGAGATAGATACGGGCTTGGCAAAGCGAGGCCAGCTCGGTCCCCTGCTGCAACGCCTCGCGGCCTTGCCGGCTGCCGTCATAGGCCAGGAGTATCGTACGATACATCGTGGTTCTCCTTTCGTGATCGCGATGGGACGGCTTTCCCAGCCCTGTAGACAGTGCAGCCATCAGGGCCTATACCTTCACCCTTGGGCATTTGATAGGTGGCCGTCTATTAGCCATAACATAGTATAACAACCATGCAGGCAATGAGATGACAAAGCCTCTCAACGATCAGGAACAATTCGGCCTCCGCCTCGGCTTGGTCGCCCGGCTGTGGCGCGCCGAGATCGACCGGCGGCTGGCCACCTTTGGCCTCACTGAGTCCCGCTGGTTGACGCTGTTACATCTCTCTCGCCTGCCCGAATCGGTAACCCAGCGGGAACTGGCCGAGGCGGTCGGGGTGCAGGGACCGACCCTTGTGCGCACCCTCGACAGGCTTGAGGCCGAGGGACTGATCGAGCGCCGGACAGAAGCCGCCGATCGCCGCACCAAATCGATTCACCTGCGCGCAGAGGTCGCCCCCGTCCTGGAACGGATCGAAGAGACTGCAGCGGCAGTGCGCGCGGAAATCTTCTCCGACATATCCCATACCGAGGTGACGACCTGTCTGAAGGTTTTCGAGCAGATCGCCGGCAGGTTGGGCAGTACGCCAAGAGCGATGCAGCTTATGCGCGAAACCCCGATGGACAGGTGAGCCCCATGGATCAGCGTATGAGCCACTTGGAACGCCAGAGCGATGAGACCGATCTGTCCCCGGTCGCGAATACCGAGACGGAAGCGGCTTCGGAGTCAGTTTCACCGCCTGCCCGTGCGCGGCCATGGCGGCTCTATGGCGCGATCCTGGCGGCGCTCATCGTTCTCGGAGCGGGGGGCTGGTGGCTGTATCAGCAGTTCATCCACGTCTTTGTCACGGATGCCCGCGTCGCGGCCGACATTGTCGCCCTGAGCAGCCGGGTGCCCGGCTGGGTCACGGCCGTCGAGGTCATCGAGGGCGATGCCGCCCGGAAGGACGGCGTGCTCGTCCAGATCGACGACCGGGAAAGCCGTCTGCTCGTTCAGGAGCTTGAGGCGCAGATCGCTGGCATCGCCCGTCGCCGGGAGGAAATCGAGGCCCGAATCGCGCTGACCGACCGCCAGACGACGAGCCGGATCGCTGCCAAACAGGCAGCGGTAAGGGCTGCGGAGGCCGCGCTGGCCGCCGCGGCGACGCAACGCGATCTTGCCAGACAAGACAATGATCGGGCTGAGAAGCTGGCACCGAGCGGCGCCATCACCCGCGCGCGCCTGGACCAGACGCGGGCGGCGCTGGAGACGGCAAAACAACAGGCGTTGAGCGCGCAGGCCGACTTGGAGAATGCTCGCGCCGCCCTTGCCGAGGCCGAAGCCGCGCGCGAGGAACTCATGGTGCTCCGCACCCAGCTCGCGGAGCTTGGTCCGGAGGAACAACGCCTGCAGGCGCAACGGGAGCGCGCGGCACTCGATCTCAATGACCGCATCATCGTCATGCCGTTCGACGGGGTGGTGGACCGGGTGTTCGTGGACGCCGGCGAATACGTCACGCCCGGCCAGCGCCTGCTGATGGTGCATGACCCGGAGCGCGTGCGCGTCGAGGCGAACGTCAAGGAGACTGACATCCGCTTTTTCCGGCCCGGAAAGATCGTCACGATTACCGTGGATGCCTTGCCGGGGCGGCGCTTCGAGGGCACGGTCGCGCGCGTCGGACAGGCTGCCACCAGCGAGTTCGCCCTGCTGCCCAACCCCAACCCGAGCGGCAATTTCACCAAGATCACCCAGCGTTTGCCGGTACGCATCGCGGTCGCGCAAGACGGCGGCGAACTCAAGCCCGGCATGATGGTGGAACTGGAGGCCACGGCAAGTGACTAGCGCCCCACGGCCGGACAGCATCGAAGGGCTGTTCGCCCGCTTCGGCCCCGCCTATCGCTGGCTGGTGACGGTGACGGTCATGATGGGCACGATCGCCACGATCCTGACCGCCACCATCGTCAACGTCGCCTTGCCCGACATCATGGGCGCCTTCGGTATGGGCCAGGACAAGGCGCAGCTTCTGTCCACCGGCTTCCTTGCGGCAATGACCGGGACCATGCTGCTCAATGCCTGGATGGTCGATACCCTCGGCCAGCGCGCGACCTTCATGCTGGCAGTATCGGTCTTTATCGTCGCCTCCATCTTGGGGGGGCTCGCGCCCGCAGAAGGCGTGCTGATTCTGGCGCGGGTGCTCCAGGGCGGCGCGGCCGGCATTCTCCAACCGCTCGCCATGCAGGTGATTTTCCAGGTCTTTCCGCCGGAAAAGCGCGGCTCGGCCATGGGCATCTACGGTATCGGCGTGGTGCTGGCCCCGGCGCTGGGGCCAACCTTGGGCGGCATCATGGTAGACAGCTTCAGTTGGCGCTACGTCTTCTTCATGGCCGTGCCGTTCTGTCTCATCGGCCTGTTCCTTGCCACGCTCTTCATGCCGGGGCGCGCAGCCTCCGGTCCGCCGCGCCGGTTTGACTGGATCGGCTTCGGCCTACTGACAGTGTTCCTGGTCACCTTGCTGAACGGATTGTCGAACGGACAACGCTATGGCTGGATGTCCGATTCGATCCTGACCGATTTCGCCTTCGCCTTGGTCACGGGCATCGGCTTCATCGTCTGGGAATTGCGCACACCCACACCCATGTTGAATCTCAAGCTTTTCACAAACCGGGTCTATGCCGGGGCCTCGGTCGTGGCCTTCATCTTCGGGGCGGGCATCTATGGCTCAACCTTCTTGATTCCGCTGTTCGCCCAGACGATCCAGGGCTACACGCCGACCCGTTCGGGCCTGCTGCTGATGCCGGCGGGCCTGATCCTGGCTATCGTCTTCCCCATCGCCGGGCGGCTGACCGACAAAACGCCGGCCTATGCCACGGTCATGTTCGGCTTGGCGCTCTTCGCGCTATCCTCGTTCCTGATGACCGGAGTGGACACGAATACGTCGTTCTGGCTGTTCGCCTGGTGGATCATGGTGGGGCGGATCGGTCTCGGCTTCATCATGCCGAGCCTGAACGCCGGCGCCCTCAAGGCCCTGCCGATGACGCTGCTCGGCCAAGGCTCCGGCGCGATCAACTTCGTGCGCCAGCTCGGCGGCGCATTCGGCGTCAATCTTCTTTCCATCGCCTTGGAACGGCGATCGCAGATCTACGTGGACAGCTTCACGGCGGCGCAGCACGCGGGCAACAGCGCGACGACCGGCTTGTTGCACGATGTGACTGGCTTGCTCGCGCAGTCCGGCGTGCCGGAAGCGATCCGGCAGGCCGGGGCGATGAACTATCTCGGCCGCGTGATTTACAGCCAGGGCAATATGCTGGGCTACCGCGACAGCTTCTTTATCGTCGGCGTTATCTTCCTGGCCGCTCTTGTCCCGGCGCTGATGATGCGCCGGAGGCCCGCGCACCCGGCGATACAGGCAAGTGAGGCCGTGCGTCACACGCCTTCCGCGCAGAACGCGCCCCAGCGAGGTCAGTGAAGCCGGGTCTTGGCGCCGATTATCGGCAGCCCAACACCTAATCGGAGTCGGAAGCAAACGGCACGGGACGGCGCGTGCTCTCCGGCCAATCCCGTGCCATCCAGCGGCGCGAGACGCTTTCCAGGGCGTCGAATACGTCACCCAACTCCTGCCCTTGCCCCGTAAGCCCATAGGATACTTCCGGCGGAATCGACGGAACATGGTGTCGGTAGATGATGCCGTGTTCTTCAAGCATGCGCAGACGCTGCGTCAGGACCTTCGAGGAGATGCCAGGAATCGCCCGCCGCAATGCACCGAAACGCAGCGGCCCGTCTTGGCGCAGATGCCAAAGTATGTACGTCGTCCATGACCCCATGAGCAGGCGCAAGAGCGCATCCACGGGACAGACTGGCGGCGGCGGGTTACGGGGCAATTTCTGGTTACCTGAAGGTTCCTACTTCCCTTTAGATACCATACTGACGATAATGATCGCCGTCGAGCACCATGATGCCCCTGCGAGCGGCGGCGGCTTGTCTCTGTTCACAGGTACAAATAGAAAGGAGAAAGGTCATGATACTCGTCGTTGGCGGAACTGGAACGATCGGCAGCGAGGTGGTGCGGCTGCTGAAGGCGGAGAACGCGCCCTTCCGGGCGCTGGTACGCGATCCGGCCAAGGCGGAAAGCCTCGAAGCACAGGGTGTTGAGACGGTCGCCGGGGATCTGCGTCAGCCGGAAACCTTGCCCGAAGCCCTACAGAGGATCGAAAAGGTCTTCGTCGTCACCCCCCTTGTGCCCGACCAGGTGCAGATGCGCGCCAACCTCATCGCAGCGGCCAAGACGGCCGGGGTCAAGCATGTGGTCATGTCCACCGGCATCGGCGCGGCCCCGGACGCGCCCGTCCAGATCGGTCGCTGGCACGGCGAGAACCAAAAGCAGCTTCAAGAGTCCGGCATGGCCTGGACCTTCGTTCAGCCAGGGTTCTTCATGCAGAACCTTCTGATGTATGCGGAGGCGATCCGCGACAAGGGCGAGTTCTACATGCCCCTGGACGAGGGCAAGGTGAGTTGGATCGATGCCCGCGACATCGCCGCCGTTGCCGCCAAGGCGCTCACGGAGCCGGGGCACGAGAACCAGGCCTACCCCGTCACGGGACCGAAGGCGCTGAGCGGTTCCGACCTGGCAGCGACTCTCTCCGAAGTGTCGGGCGACACGGTCAACTATGTGCCCATCACCCTGGACCAGGCCAAGCAGGCGATGACGAGCATGGGCATGCCGGACGCGCTGGCGGACGCGATGAACGAGCTTTATGCACTGGCCCCCGCCGGTCATCTGGCCGGCGTGCTCGATACGGTCGAGCAGGTCACCGGTCGACCCGCCCGCACATTTCAGGAGTTCGCACGCGACCATGCAAAGACATTCGGTGGCGCTTGGAGTTCGAGATGATGGTTGATGGTCTCGAACAGGCCCTCGCGGTGGAAGCGCAGGAATCAGCCGTAGACCGTCGTCATAGGCGGGAAGCTCTTTGGCAGCATCCACCAGGCGCATCCCGCCCGCAGCACGTAGAGGATCGCATTCATGATCTCGCGCATCTGCCATTCGCGGGGCTGTCCCGTCTTGGCCGGCGGCGACATGAACGGCGCTGATCTCCCACTCCGCATCGGTCAGGTCGCTTCCATAACACAGGTATCGCGGCTATGCCGCCGCCGCGTGGTCGGCGTCCACATGAGGCTCTCCAAACGGGCTTTGACAACCGTTTGGAATCACATCTGAACCCGGCCATCCACCCCAAAACCGAGTTTCAAGACAGCCTCTTTAGCGGCTTCGGTCACGTTCAGCCCCAGGGGCTCAAGGCACTGCCGGCTGTGACCGTTCCGGGATGCGGCGGGTTGTGCATAAGCATGATCTCACCTTCCTTCTACTGGTGGTTCAGATAATCAACATCCACGGCGTCGCTGCTTTCTCGAAACGGAAGATCACACGCCAGTTAGCCCGCACCGTGACTGCCCTGAAGCCCGTAGCCTCGCCCTTGAGTCGGTGCAGCCCGAAGCCGGCCAGGTCCATATCCTCGGGTGCGGCGAACCTTTCAGCCGCGCCAGGATCTGCCGCATCACCTTGCGGTAATCGGCACGGATGCGGCTTTCGTGTAATTGCTCACGTCGCCGACGGAGCCAAGGCTACGATGCGACCGGCAGGGCGGCTCCGTCAAGGGTGAGCCGAATTGCGCGA
>NZ_BMDZ01000126.1 GCF_014636235.1 Tistrella bauzanensis | reverse complement strand
TCCCTCAGGTCCGCGATCATTGAATCGAACTCCTGACCGTTTGGGAATCCCCTATGAGTCAGGACTCACGAGATTTGGTATAAGAAGACCGATGTACGTCATCGGGGCGATCTTGAAGAGCTTGTGGCGTTCGCGGTCGCGCGGGGCGGCCGGCTCGACGTCATCGTCAACAATGCCGGGGTCGGTCCGATCTCCCGCTTCGATGCGCTGCGCGTCGACGACTGGGATGCCATGATCGACGTGAATTTCCGTGGCACGCTTTACGGAATCGCTGCCGCCCTGCCGGTGTTCGCGCGCCAGGACAGCGGGCATGTGGTCAATGTCATCTCGACGGCAGGCCTCCAGATCGTCCCGACCATGGGCGTCTATGCCGCGACCAAGAACGCGGTGCGCACCGCCACCGAGGTGTTGAGACAGGAGGCGGGGCCTAAGCTTCGCGTGACCGAGGTGTCGCCGGGTGTCATCGCCACCAGTTTCGGCGACACGATCACCCACCAGCCGACCAGGAAAATGCTCGAAGAGCGCCTGGGAAACATTGCGATTTCTCCCGATGCGGTCGCACGGGGCATCCTTTATGCCTTGGAACAACCGCCCGAGGTGGATGTCGGCAGCATCGTCATTCGCCCGACCGCGCAAAGCTGATGTGTCTGCAACCCGCGCCGACAGACATCACACCGCCGGCGGGTTGCGCTCGGACATGGTCCGGCGCTGATGCCAATAGGGATAGGCTGGCGTGGTATCGCTGGCGGCATCCAGCCGGGCAATCTGGTCGGCGGTGAGGGTGATGTCGGCGGCTGCGAGATTGTTGCGCAGTTGATCGGCATTGCGGGCGCCGATGACGATGCCCGAGATGCCGGGGCGTCCGAGGCACCAGGCGAGCGCGATCTGCGGCACGCTGTGGCCCGTCTCTGCCGCGAGCGCGTCGAGCACGTCGGTGACGGCATAGAGCCGGTCGTCGGGCACGGCCCAGGTGGCGTCGGTGGCGGCGCGGCTGTCGGCCGGGGCCGGGCGGTTGCGGCCGATCTTGCCGCTGAGCCTGGCGCCGGCGAGCGGGCTCCAGACCAGCGTGCCCACCGACTGGTCGAGGCCGAGCGGCATGAGTTCCCATTCGAAATCGCGGGCGACCAGAGAATAATAGACCTGATGCGACACCGGCCGCGGCAGGCCCAGACGGTCGGACGCGGCCAGCATCTTCATCAGGTGCCAGCCGGAATAATTCGACACACCGGCATAGCGGATCTTGCCGGCGCGGGTGAGGCTGTCGAGGGCGTGAAGCATCTCGTCCACCGGCGTCACCGCATCGAAGGCGTGTAGCTGGTAGAGGTCGATATAATCGGTGCCGAGCCGGCGCAGGCTGTCTTCGCAGGAGCGGATGATCCGGGACCGCGCGGTGCCGACATCATTGGGGCCGGGGCCCATCGCCATACCGGTCTTGGTGGCGATCAGCAGATCATGCCGCCGGCCGCGCACCGCCTGGCCCAGAATTTCCTCAGACAGCCCGCGGGAATAACTGTCGGCGGTATCGAACATGGTGCAGCCGGCATCGCGTGCCAGATCGACCAGGGCGCTGGCCTCGCGGGCATCGGTCTCGCCCCATTTGCGGAAGAAGTCGGTGCCGCCGCCGAAGGTGGCGGTGCCGAGGATCAATGCCGGCACCTTCAGCCCTGATCCACCGAGTGTGCGGTACTGCATGGCGGTGTCCTCCCCTGATTGTCTGGTTGGCATCAAGCAGACATGAGCCGGCGGCGCAGGTCACCCCGCAATTTTCTCAAACGTGGGATGAGTATTGTTCAATCAAACGGCAAGGCCGTGTGTCAAACGCCGAGCCGGTCGAGCAGGCCGGCGACCATCGGCCGGTAGCCGGCGCCGAACAGCCTGAGATGGACCAGTGCCGGCCATAGCCGATAGATCGCGAGCCGCTGGTCATGGCCGGGTGCTGGCGGGCCATAGGCCTCGAAGAAGGCAGATGTGGGGGTATTGAACAGGCCGAGCATGGCGATGTCGACCTCGGCCGCGCCGTGATAGCAGGCCGGATCGATCAAGCCGGTGACACGGCGATCGGCCACCAGGATGTTGCCGCCCCACAGATCGCCATGGAGCAGGGCGGCGGGCGGGTGCGCGGGCAGGCGGTCGTGCAGGCCGGCGATCAGGCGCTCGATCCGCCGGCCAAGGGTCAGGTCGAGCGCCGGCAGATGCACCGCCAGCCGGCAGGTGGCCCAGAAACCGGGCCAGTCCGGGTCTGAGGACGCCGGATGACCGGCCCGTGATATCTGGTTCACGATGGCAAGCGGCCCGAAGGCATAGTCGTCGGGCCAGCCATAACCGTCGCCCTGGCAGGCATGGAGGGTGGCGAGCGCCCGGCCGAGCGCGCCCCAGGCATCCTCCGGCCGGCCGGTATCGGCCAGACACTCCAGCACCAGAAGCTGATCGTCCACCGCCAGCACTGCCGGGGCCGGTGCGCCTGCGGCGGCGATCGCGCGCAGCATCGCTGCCTCGATGCGCGGCGCCGGGCCGGTCTTGGCAATGGCGCTGCCGCCGCGGGCCAGCCCGATCGTGATCACCCGCGACAGATCGCCGCCATGGCAGAGGCTGGCGGAGACGGCCTCGGTGCCAAGCAGCATGGCCGCATGGGCAGCCATCGCCCGGACCGGGGCTGTGGCCGGCGACCATGCCATCAGCCCCCCGCCAGCAGATATCTGACGAACCCTTCGGCGCCGGCCGTGACGTCGCGCCAGGTGACGTCGAAGCCGTCATCGGCGCCATAATAGGGGTCGGCGACCGCCTGACCGGCACGGCCGGGCACATGATCGAGCAACAGGCTGATCCGGGCTGTGGCATCGGTCGGGCTGAGTGCTGCCAGAGCATCGAGATTGTCGTGATCCATCGCGACCAGATGGGTGAAGCGCCGGAAATCGGCCCGGGTCACCTGCCGCGCGCGATAGCCTGAGATGTCGATGCCATGGCGGCGGGCAACGGCGCGGGCGCGGCGGTCGGGTGGCTCGCCGGCGTGCCAGCCGCCGATGCCGGCGCTGTCGACCGTGATCTCCAGCCCCTGACGGGTGGCTTCGGCGCGGAGTGCGGCTTCCGCCAGCGGCGACCGGCAGATATTGCCAAGGCAGATGAGGAGGATCGCTGAATGTCCGGCCATGAGGCTTGGGTGTCTCCGCAATGCAATGGATGGCCATCGGATGCCTGTTTCATCTGTGCCGCAACGGACGCGTGCTGGCAAGGCCAGCGCCTTGCCAAGTGGAGCCGGAGCCGTGAAGATCGGGGAGGGCTGGGTGTGCACTGCGGGAGAACGGCATCGTGAACGACTGGATCGGCACTGCACGGGGCGGAGCGGGCGGGGAACTGCCATCGGATGCAGCACTCAAGGACGACATTCGTTTCCTCGGCCGGATTCTGGGCGATATCGTGCGCGATCAGGAAGGGGCGGCGGTGTTCGATCTGGTGGAGCGGATCCGCCAGACCTCGATCCGCTTTCACCGCGACGAGGATCGCGCCGCCCATGACGAGTTGGATGCGCTGCTGGGCGGCATGGGCACCGCCCAGGGGCTGAAGATCGTCCGCGCCTTCAGCTATTTCTCGCATCTGGCCAACATCGCCGAGGACCAGGACCGGCTGCGCCAGCACCGCGCCGGCATGGCCGATGGCGACGGCCCGGCGGTGGGCACGCTGGGTTATGCGCTCGCGCGGGCCGGCACTGCCGGCATCGATGGTGCGGCGCTGGCCCGGTTCTTCGACAGCGCGCGGGTGAGCCCGGTGCTGACCGCCCATCCGACCGAAGTGCGACGCAAAAGCACGCTGACCCGCGAGATGGAGATCGCGGGCCTGCTGGACCGCCGTGATCGGGAACGCCCAACCGGCGAGGAGGCCGACGCGATCGAGGAACAGATCGTGCGGGCGGTGCTGGGCTTGTGGCAGACGGCGATGCTGCGGCGCACAAAACTGACCGTGATCGACGAGGTGGTCAACGGCCTGTCCTATTACGACTATACCTTCCTGACCGAGCTGCCGGCCCTGTATGGCAACCTGGAAGACATGCTGGCGCGGGGTGCCGGCCGTCGCGTGCAGGGCAAGGGTCGCGGCCGTGGCGGCGCCACGCGCACGCTGCCGGTGGCGTCGTTCCTGCGCATGGGCAGTTGGATCGGCGGCGACCGTGACGGCAACCCCTTCGTGACCGCCGAGGTGCTGCGCACCACCATGCGCATGCACACCCGCCACGCGATGCGATGGTATCTGTCGGAACTGCATGAACTGGGGGCGGAACTGTCGCTGAGCGTGTCGCTGGTGCCGGTGTCGGATGCCCTGCTGGCCCTGGCCAATGCCTCGCCCGAGCGGGCCGAGCATCAGGCGCAGGAGCCCTATCGCCGGGCGATCAGTTTCATCTATGCCAGGCTTGCGGCGACGGCGGTGGCGCTGGATGTGGCCGATGCCGTGGGCCGGCGGGCGGTGGCGGCCGAACGCTATGACGATGCGGCAAGCCTGGGCCGGGATCTGGACGTCATCCACGCATCCCTGGTCGCCAACGGATCGGGGCTGCTGGCGCGCGGACGGCTGCGGCGGCTGCGGCGGGCGGTCGACTGCTTCGGCTTTCATCTGGCGGCGCTGGATCTGCGCCAGAATGCCGATGTTCATGAACGCAGCGTCGCCGAATTGCTGGAGGTGGCCGAGCCCGGCACCGATTATATGGCGCTGGACGAGGCGGCGCGGGTGGCGCTGCTGGCGCGCGAACTGGCGACCGCCCGGCCGCTGGTCTCGCCCTTCGCGGAATATGGTGCTGAAACCGCCGGCGAACTCGACATCCTGCGCCATGCGGCGGCGATCCACGCCCGGCTGGGGGCGGCCGCGATCGAGAATGTGATCATCTCGAAGACCGACGGCACGTCCGACCTGCTGGAACTGGCCCTGCTGCTGAAGGAGGTGGGGCTGGTGCGGCCCGACGGCACCAGTGCGGTCAATATCGTGCCGCTGTTCGAGACCATCGATGATCTGCGCAACGGACCTGAGATCATGGCGCGCGCCTTCGCCTGCCCGGAATACCGCCGGCTGGTCGCCAGCCGCGGCGATGTGCAGGAGGTGATGCTGGGCTATTCCGACAGCAACAAGGATGGCGGCTTCGTCACCTCGCGCTGGGAGCTGTACAAGGCCGAAACCCGGCTGGTCGAGACCTTCAGGGCGGCGGGCATCGCGCTGCGCCTGTTCCATGGCCGGGGCGGATCGGTCGGCCGGGGCGGCGGATCGGCCTATGACGCGATCCTGGCGCAGCCGGCAGGCGCCGTGGGCGGCCGCATCCGGGTGACCGAACAGGGCGAGATCATCTCCAGCAAATACGCCAATCCGGGGCTGGGGCGCCGCAATCTGGAAACCCTGGTCGCGGCGACGTTGGAGGCGAGCCTGCTGCCGGTATCGGCGCCGGCCGATATCGAGGCCGACATGGTGGCGATGGAGGCGTTGTCGGATGCGGCCTTCGCCGCCTATCGCGGGCTGGTCTATGAGACGCCGGGCTTCGAGGATTATTTCTGGGCCTCGACCGTGATCACCGAGATCGCGTCGCTGAACATCGGCAGCCGGCCGGCATCGCGCAGCCGCACGCGGCGGATCGAGGATCTGCGTGCCATCCCCTGGGTGTTCAGCTGGGCGCAGTGCCGGGCGATGCTGCCCGGCTGGTATGGCTTCGGCGCGGCGGTCAACGCCTGGTGTGCGGCGCATCCCGATGACGGGATGGCCCGGCTGACCGCGATGTATCGCTGCTGGCCGTTCTTCACCACCCTGGTGTCGAACATGGAAATGGTCCTGGCCAAGACCAGCATGGCGATTGCATCGCGCTATGCCGAACTGGTGCCGGATGTGGCTCTGCGTCAGCAGATCTTCGGCCGCATCCGGGCGGAATGGCAGGCCTCGACCGATGCCCTGCTGGCGATCACCGGCCAGACCGCGCTGCTGGACCACAACCCGGTGCTGGCGCGGTCGATCCGCGACCGCTTCCCCTATCTCGACCCGCTGAACCATGTTCAGGTCGAGATGCTGCGCCAGCATCGCTCCGAGGCGGGCAGCGAGCGGCATCTGTCGGGGATCCACCTGACGATCAACGGCATCTCGGCCGGGCTGCGCAACAGCGGATGACCGGCGCAACAGCGGATGACCGGCGGTTAGCGGCCGGCTGCGGGCGGGCGCCTAGCAGCCTGTCGGACTTTCCCCAGCGTGCGAGCGGTGCGATGATTCCGTTGGTTTCAACGGGATTGCGCGCTGATGG
>NZ_BMDZ01000125.1 GCF_014636235.1 Tistrella bauzanensis | reverse complement strand
TCAGGCGCCGGCCGCAGGCTCAAGGGCGGATCTCACTGCGATCGCGACACATTCCGAAGACCCATTCTGCAACAGGCTCCTAAGGTCTATGTGTCGAATCTCGACTCTGCAGGTTTTAGCATCTGGACAATTCCAGTTCTTTGGATACATTGCCTCGCCAGTTCGCCGAGTTGATTATTTTTCTCAAGCGCGATCAGTATGGCATTGGGCGTGTAGAGCGTGCCATCGATATTCAGATGCGCTTTGTCTTTTATCTCTACAGCAATACTGTTGAAGAAGCCATGAAACTGTTCTACGGCAGGGTCAGCAACCTCTTCCAATTGGCTCCATAGGTCTACCAGTGACGGCTTGAGTGTTTTGCCCGCCGGATTGGTAGGGATGGACTTTGCGATGACTACATATTCAGGCAATTCATAATTGGCCAAGTGCTGGCGGCAATGCTCTCTGATCTCTTGCACAGAGAGAGTCTGATCCGGTTTGGCGACCACTACGGCCTTGACGCGCTCAGAGAATACATGATCAGGTACGCCCACTACAGCTGCACTGAGTACTTTCTCGTGCATATATAGCTTGTTCTCTACCTCGATGCAATACACATTCTGCCCACCCCGTACGATCATGTCCTTCTTGCGGTCCAGAAGCCACAAGTAACCCTCATCGTCAATTTTTGCCCAATCACCGGAAAGTACGTAGCCGTCCTTTCTGAATACTTCTCGCGTGCGTTCAGGCTGCTGCCAATAACCGGCATTTGTTTGCTGTCCTTTGTAGGCGACCTCTCCGATGGATCCGGGCTCGGTGAGCTCATTGCCGTCATTGTCGAAAACGGTGATTTCCGTGTTTGGGGTGGCAAGACCGCAACTGGTGATTTTCCGAAAAGCGTCTGCGGTGGGTAGGGCAAAGCCTAGGGCTGTGCTTTCAGAAACAGAGCCAGCGTTGACAATCGCTTGTGGCTCAAACGCCTTTGCTAACTGGTTGATGAAGGTAGCCGATGCAGCATGGCCGCCAAATGCGATTTTCTTGAGGGAAGTGCAATCACGCTGCTTAAATTCGCCTTGATTCATGATCATCCACAGCATGATTGGCGCGGCTACACACCAGGTGGCTTTTTCGGCTTCGATGATGCGGATGGCCTCCACCGGGTTGAACGCCCTCATCACCACGCATTTTCCTCCGGTGACCAGGGCAGGCAGAAAGTCACAGTAAACAGCCGTGTTGTGATAGAGCGGAGGCATGCAGATATTGATGTCCGCGGGCGTGAGTCCATTGACCACATTGGGTACGTTCTGGGCACATCCCAGCGCGTTAATCTGCATGGCCATCGTGCCCTTTGGCGCTCCTGTGGTGCCGGAGGTGAAAGAGATGGCGCACAGGTCCCATTCATCCACCGTTTCGTTCACGAGCGGTTCCGCTTTCTTGTTCATGAGTGACAAAAATAGCGGAGCCCCTTCCTGCTCTATGCTCCCCGTGACAAAGACACTGCTGGGCATAGCAATCTTGTCCAGATTCGGCTGGATCTTGCCTGTCCATATCTCTGCTGACACCACCAGGCACCTGGCCTGTACCGCGTTTATCTGGGTGATTAAGCCTTCGGCACTGAGGCCAAGATTGACTGGCACAGCCACGCCTCCCAGCTTCTGCACGGCGAAGTAGCCGACCACGTAATCTAGGCACCCCGGTGAGAGTAAACACAGGCGGTCGCCTTTGGCGAAGTCATATTGGGTTCGCAGAGCGTTAGCGGCGTTGTTCACTCTCTCGGCAATTTCGCGCCAGGTGTAGCGGTCGCCTTCCGGATAAAACACATAGGCCTCTTGATCCCCAAAATGGGTCACATTTCTGTCAAACACCTCAGCAATGGAGGAAGCACGGTCTTTGTAAGCCCAAATCTCCATGCCCTCCCAAGCGATACCCCGGCCGAACGGCGCGCGTATACGCTCCACCCCCGCGCTCAGCGCAGGAGATATGTCGCGCCACGATCTGGCCATGCCCTTGGCTTCGCCCTGTACATTCCATGTGCTCATGGTTGTCTCCGTACGCCGGTCAAACCGGCGAATTGTTGTGAATGAAAGAGGCATACGTTATCTGACTGATGTCATCAGCCGCAAGGTCTACCCCGAACATCTGCGCCGTATTCGTTTCAAAAACCCCGAGACCGGAAAGACGCTGGTGTTCCTGACCAACAACTTCACCTTGCCGGCAGCCGCCATCGGCGCGCTCTACAAGAGCGCGCTGGCAGGTGGAACTGTTCTTCAAGTGGATCAAGCAGCATCTTCGTATACAAGAAGTTCTTCGGCAACACAGATAATGCGGTGCGCTCGCAAATCTGGATCGCCGTGTCGGTCTATGTCCTCGTCGCCATCATCAAGAAGCGCCTCAATCTGGACGCCTCGCTTTACACTTTGCTACAGATCCTGTCGGTCACCCTGTTCGAGAAGATGTCCTTGCAGCAAGCCTTCCCAGCCAGCGAGTACATTGCACCAGAGGTACATGCCTCGCGACCAACTGAATCCTTTCACTTTTTAACCGGATAGCAGCGCTTTTTTATCCCGACCCAAAACTAGCGTCGCAGGATCACGATCGAACAAGCGGCCTCATCAAAGCCCATTACGCCACCACCGTTCTCGGCTAGTCCAATGTCGGCTCCTTGCCTCTGGCGCTCGCCCGCTTCGCCACGTAGCTGGTTGGTGATTTCGTAGATCATTGACAAGCCGGTTGCGCCGATCGGGTGCCCCTTGGAAACCAAGCCGCCAGAAAGATTGATCGGTATCACTCCACCCAGCGCCGTGGCGCCTGATGCCACGAATGCACCACCTTTTCCCACTTCACAGAAGCCCAGCATCTCGGCCTGAAATATCTCGCCAAATGCGGTGGCGTCATGCACTTCGGCCACGCTTATATTAGCGGGCGTAAGCCCTGCTTTGACGTAGGCGCGCTGCGCTGCTACAGCGGACAGACTTGGCTCATCTAGTGCACGGTACTTTCCTCCGGTAAGCACGCTGGTGCACACCTTCACTGCGCGCTCCTGTACTACAGGGCTCTGTTGGCGCAGAAATGCACCCGAACACAGCAAAGCTGCAGCCGCGCCATCACCAATGGGGGCACACATGGAGCGGGTTAGTGGCCAGCTGATTTCGCGGTCGACGAGCACTTCCTGTGGTGTCATCCGGAAACGATACTGGGCCTTCGGATTGAGCGCACCCATGTCATGGTTCTTGGCCGCGCCGAAGGCAATCTGCTCGCGCGTTGTTCCCCAGGTTTTCATATGCCAAGCGGCCTGCATGGCGTAGGTATGCATAAAAACCGTAGCTTTGCCTGAGTCGGGTTCAAAGGCCTTACCCGCCTGTTCACCAGCGCGTTGGTAGTAACTCATCCATTCTTGGCGATCCAGCTGGTCAATGCCACCGTCAAAGATGCGCTGGGTAATACCCGCATCTTCTGGAAACCAGATTTTCTCGACCCCGATGGCCAGCGACAGTTGGCTCTGAGCCGAGAGAATGTCCTTCCAAGCGCCATGAAACGCCATGGATGCTGTGGCACAGCCGCCTTCGACATTGATAATCGGAGCGCGCTGAGGAAATAACCCCTCATTCACCAGCTGCGTAAAGCAAACCTGTCCGCGAATGCTGGACTGCCCGACGGCTCCCATACCGCAATTCCCGAACCATGCCTGCTCGATCTCCCCCCCATCCTGTAGACCTGCATCGGCCAGCACCTGCAGATACACGTCCCGAGTGAGTTGCTTGAAGCTGGTTTCAGCTAATCGCTGGAAAGGCGTGCAAGCGGTTCCGATCACATATACCTGATCATCATCGATTTTCATGCCAAGCTTCCCCTTTCAATCCAGATACAGAGGCAGCGTGGTAAGTCCCCGCATCACCAGCGCATCCATCCATTCGGCCTTTCCTGGCGCATATCGCAAGTTTGGAAAGCGCTTTACCAGCATGGAGAGACACACTTTGGCTTCCAATCGCGCCAACGGTGCGCCAAGGCAGAAGTGCAACCCTTGACCGAAGGTTAGATGCCGGTTGGGTGTGCGGCCTATGTCTAGCTCCTGCGGTCGTTCAAAACGGTTCGGGTCACGGTTGGCGGCATTGATCATGATGAACACACGCTCGCCCTTTTTGAACAGTTGTCCGCCTACCTCATGATCCACCGCCACTACACGAACGATGGAATTCACCGGACCGTCAAAGCGCAAAAATTCTTCCACCGCAGACTCAATCAATTCGGGGTGAGCCTGCAAGCGCTGCAACTGGTCGGGGTGATCAAGCAAGGCTTTGACTGCATTGCCAAGCAGGCTCGTTGTTGTTTCGTGACCACCGAACAGTACGAGCATGCAGGTGGCGACTAACTCGTCTTCGGTGAGACCATTACCATCTACGCTGGCTGCAATCATTTTGCTAATCACATCATCCGCCGGCTGTTCGCGTCGGCTCTGAATAATGCGGCGAAAATAGGCTGACATGTGATCGGCGCCACTGCGCGCACGAGTGTACTTGTCGGGCTCAGATTGTGCAGAGCCAATGAAAAGACGTAGATCGTCAGACCACACCTTGATCATCTGAAAATCGCTGCGAGGCACTGAGAGCATGTCCAAAATGACATATGCTGGCAGCAACACCGCCACTTCGCGCATGAAATCAACGGAGCCATCTGCGCAGCGGTTCTCGCGCATCTGATGGAAGAGGTGATCCACCGTGTCTGCGATGCTGTCCTGCATGCCTGCCACCAGCGCTGGCGTGAATACCGAGTTGAGTAACTTGCGGACGCGGGTGTGCTCGGGAGCAGCGCGAAAGACCAGCCACAAGTTTAGGTAGCGCATCACACCAGAAAGAATGTCGTGCCGCTCGTCTTTAAGTGATTCATAAAATGGCGTGAGCCGGTCGGACGACATGGCGGGTGCTATCGTCGCTTTGCGTACGTCGTCGTAGCGCGTGATCACCCAGCTTTTGAGCGTGCGGCTCCAATGTGCTGGGTCCTTGGCTTGAAGATATTCGTAGAACGGAAACGGATTTTCGCGAATCTCTGGGTCCGTTGGGTCGTAGTTTCGTGCGGCGACAGTAGAGGTCATGTGAGGTGTTTCCTTTCAGTTTTTCAAAGATCGAGCACCAGCCGTTGCGTTTGTGCGCGTGAGCAACAAGGTGTAAAACAGTCATTGCGTTCACGCTCTTCAGGCATCAAAAACTGATCGCGATGCTCTGGCACACCTTCCAGCACGGGGGTAAGGCATGAGCCGCATAAGCCTTGTTCGCAGGAGACAATGACGTCGATGCCCGCATCGGCCAGCGCCTTTACCGCGCTGCATCCATCAGGTACGAAGATGACGCGTCCGTCAGAACGCAGCTCGATCTCGAATGCTGTATCTGCATGGAACTCCTCCGTTGGCGCAGGAGCAAAGAGCTCTCTATGTATGCGCTCTGGTGCAATGCCGCGTGCCAGAAATACCTTTATCACTGCGCCCATAAAGTCCGCAGGTCCGCACACATACAGATGGCTTGAGGGTGTCACCGTACAGCTCAGCCGCTCCGCCAACGTAAGGCCAGCCGCATGGGCCTGGTTGTCCAGTGAAACCTGCGCTTGGACGACAACCGACGAATCCTGGAATGCCAATGCTTCTCGGGATCTTGCAAAGTAGTGGAGTGAGAAATCTACGTTGCGAGATCTCAGGGTTTCCGCCATGGAAAGCATGGGCGTAATACCAATGCCGCCAGCAACCAAAATTGCCGGCGCGTTCCCGGCGTGCAGCCGAAAATTATTGCGCGGCTCGCTTACCACCAGCTCTATGCCTGGTAACGCCTGCTGGTGTAGCCAATGGGAGCCTCCACGCCCTGCAATACCTTCATCTAGCACTGCAATACGCCATTCCTGGCATACCTCTTGCGGGTTGAGACTTGCCGCTCCGCACAGTGAATATTGGCGAATGGCGGCATTTCCAGTCACATCCTGTACATGTACATCAATATGCGCTCCAGCATCCCAATGTGGCAATGCAATGCCGTCAACCCTGCGCAAAGTCAGGGCCACCACATTCGCCGACTCTTGTTTGCGTTGACTCACCACCACCTTTAGCGTGGACAGCATAACTACTCCTTGACTGATGGATTGATGCGGTGCGCCATATGTCAGGCGGGGATTCAATCGAAGCAATTTGAGACTAGCAGCATTTCAGTTAACAAACAATCGTTTGGTTAATAGCCCAGGGCAACGGAGCCTGTTGCAGAATGGGCTCCAACCCTGTCGATGTCCGCTTGCCCCCGCGCTGCGGGGTGATTCCCTCGGGTGAGGTGACACATGACGGGGTCGGAGATGGCGAATTTCTATCGCGAGCCGGATCGGCGGCAGCGGTTCCT
>NZ_BMDZ01000124.1 GCF_014636235.1 Tistrella bauzanensis | reverse complement strand
CTCACCCGAGGGAATCAGCCCCGCAGCGCGGGGGCAAGCGGACATCGACAGGGTTGGAGCCCATTCTGCAACAGGCTCTGGGGTCACCTTTGAAGAGACGTCACAGGGGCCTCCACAGACCTCGCCGAAATATGACAGTCTCCGCGTCCGGAAGCGGCATCGCGCCATGTCTTCGTGGATCAGACGCCCTGTCTTCGCGAAACAGCGGTCGCGTCAGGCCCCCGGTGGCACCGCAGCCGGATCGATCTCGATCAGCCGGCCGCGCTCAGGACCGCAGGCGCGGCAGTGGCAACTGCGCAGGGCGCGCCGCGGGCGGCGGACGAAGGCGTGGTCGCGACCGCAGCCGGTGCAGCGCCAGATCACCCGCGCCTGCGCCGCCGCCTGAAGATAGTCGATGCGATGGGTGGTGGCCGGCACCTCGCCGATCGCCAGCATCACCGCCCGCCAGCGTGCGTCATGGCCGCATGACCGGCCATGCTCCAGATCGGCGATCAGATGGGCGCATTCATGCAGGAAGGTCTGATCGCGGTCGGCCTCGTGGCCCGGACGCAGCAGGTCGGGGTGCAGCATGATCAGCCGGCGCCCCGGCCAGGCGCTGCCGGCACGGGTCCGCATCCGCCGGCCGGCGCTGACACTGGCGGCCATGCAGGCGGCAAAGCCGCAGCTTAAGGCTGCAGCACCGTGAAGCCGCCCGTCCAGCAGCTGCCAGCGTGCTGCCAGCCCCGCCACGCTGCCAAGATCCCGCAGCCGGTGGTCCAGCGGATGGTTGGGCACGGGCTGGCGGTCGGAAGAGAGATCCGGCTGAGCCTGTGACGGAGCGGCGCTGGAGGACGCTGTGGATGCGGGAGATTTGCCGGTGGCGGTCATGGGGCTCGACGGTGGCTGCGGGCGGATGCCAGACTGGCGGGCCCGGATGCGTTAGGCAAGCGTTGTGGATGCATGCCAGCCTTCCCAAACCGCCACGGAACCGCCCCCGATGCCTCGCCTTGCCGCAAATCTCGACTTCCTGTTCACGGACCGTCCGCTCTCTGCACGCATCGATGCCGCCGCCGCCTGCGGCTTCACCGCTGTCGAGATGCAGTTTCCCGAACGCATGCCCACAGCGGAACTCGGCCGCCGGCTCAAGGATGCGGGGCTGGACGTCGCCCTGATCAACATGCCGGTCGATGACTGGGACCGGGGCGGGCGGGGTTGTGCCGCCCTGCCCGGCGCGGATGACCGCTTCCGCGGCGCCCTTGACGACGGGTTGGCACGCGCCGTGGCGATCGGGGCCGGACGGGTGCATGTGCTGGCGGGCGTGGTGCCGCGGGATGTGCCGATGCCGCTCGCGCGCGCGAGCTATATGGCGGCGCTCAGGCATGCGGCCGATGCCGCCGGCGCGGCCGGCATCGGCATCACCATCGAGGCGATCAATCCGCGCGACATGCCCGGCTATTTCCTGAGCGATCCCGACGAGGCGGCGGCCATCGTGCGCGAGATCGGCCACCCGGCCCTCGGTCTGCAATTCGACCTCTATCATACCCAGATCACCCGCGGCGATCTGACCCGGCGACTTGATCGCGACGCCGATATCATCGCCCATGTCCAGATCGCCGGTGTCCCGGACCGCAGCGAGCCGGATCGGGGCGAAATCGCTCCCGGCCATCTGCTCGACCATCTCGACAGGCTGGGGTATGACGGGTGGGTCGGGTTGGAATACCGGCCATGCGCCCGCACCGAAGACGGTTTCGGCTGGGCGGCGCGCTGGGGCATCCATGGTTGAGTGGCGCCGACGCGGAGCCTGCCCGCCGTCCAGGCTGCCCGCGACAAGAAAAACGACCGTCTTCAGGAGGCGTCCATGACTGATGCGGCCCTGCCCCGCGTGACCTATTCGAATACCGGCACCGATTTTTCCGCGGTCCACGACCGTCTGGACCGGTTGTTTCCGCAGGTGGAGGCCGCGCTGGCCGATGCGCCGGTGATCCGGCCGCTGATCGACGGCGCGGCGATATCCGGTGGTGCGCGCTTCCAGGTATCGAGCCCCATCGACCATGCCCTGCCCGTCGCCACGGCCGAAGCGGCATCCGCCGACATGGTCGTGCGTGCCGTGGCAACCGCACGGGCGGCACAGCGCGCCTGGGCCGCCCGGCCATGGGATGAACGGTCCGCGATCATCCGCCGGGCCGGCGACCTTCTGGACGCCATGAAATGGCAGATCGGCCCGGTTCTGGTGATCGAAGTCGGCAAGTCGCGGATGGAGGCGATGGGCGAAGCCGAGGAAGCCGCCGATCTGGCCCGCTATTATGCCACCGAGATGGAGCGCAACCAGGGCTACAGCCGGGTGCTGCCGCAGGCCCGGCCGCGCGAAAGCTGCGCATCGGTGTTGCGGCCCTATGGCGTGTTTGGCGTGATCGCGCCGTTCAACTTTCCGGTGGCGCTGTCGGTCAACATGATCTCGGCGGCGCTGGTCACCGGCAATGCCGTGGTCTACAAACCCGGTCAGATCAATGTCGCCTCGGGCCGGCTGCTGGTGCAGGCCTTTCACGAGGCCGGGGTGCCGCCGGCGGTGCTGGCCTTTCTGCCCGGAGGGGCCGCGACCGGTGCCGCACTGGCCGCGGCCGATCTCGACGGCATCGTCTTCACCGGCAGCCACGATGTCGGCATGGCCATCCACCGCCAGTTTGCGGCCGGACCGTGGGCGCGGCCGGTGATCGTCGAGATGGGCGGCAAGAATCCAGCCTATGTCACCGCGTCGGCCGATCTGGACCGGGCGGCCGAAGGTGTCGCCCGTTCGGGCTTCGGGCTTCAGGGGCAGAAATGCTCGGCTCTGTCGAAGGTCTATGTCGCGGCAGCGGTCAAGGACGACTTCCTCGACCGTCTGACGCGCCAGACGGCCACCCTGCGCCTCGGCGATCCGCGCGACCGCGCGGTGTTCATGGGGCCGGTGGTCGATGGCCGTGCCACCGATCGCTATCAGGCAGCGATCGCCGCGGCACTCCGCGACGGGCGGGTGGTCATGGGGGGCGAACGATTGGCCGGCGGCATCCACGACCGCGGCCATTATCTGGCGCCGGCGATCATCGACGGCCTGACGCCCGACCATCGCCTGAACCGCGACGAGCTGTTCCTGCCGGTGATCAGCGTGCAGGGCTTCGACGATCTCGGCGCCGCCATCGACGACGGCAACCGCGTCGCCTATGGCCTGACTGCCGGCTGCTATACCACCGACGCGCGCGAACAGTCGCTGTTCCTGGACCGGGCCGAGGCCGGCGCCCTCTATGTCAACCGCGCCAGCGGCGCCACAACCGGCGCCTGGCCGGGCCATCAGCCGTTCTGCGGCTGGAAGGGATCGGGCGGCGCGGGCGGCAAGGGCGGGCTGGGGCCCTGGTATCTGCCGCAATTCCTGCGCGAGCAGANTCTGCGGCTGGAAGGGATCGGGCGGCGCGGGCGGCAAGGGCGGGCTGGGGCCCTGGTATCTGCCGCAATTCCTGCGCGAGCAGAGCCGGACGATCATGCTCGACTGACAGCCGTCAAACCCCCTTCAGACGGCGAAACCCGCATAAGCCTGCAGGCTTATGCGGGTTTCGCCGTCTGTGAAGCGGGGTATCTAGCGCCGGTGCGGGCGCGGGCTACGCCTGTATCAACGATGGGCCTGGTCAGCTATGGGCCTGGGGCATCCGCGAGGAATGATGCGACACGATACGCCAGCCATCGCTGGTCTTGCGATAAATCAGGGTATAGCGGGCCGGAACCGAGACCTCCCGGCCCTTCTCGGTGTAGGCGAAGGTGTAGAAGCCGGTGGCGGTGCCGACATCCGGGCCCAGAACCGTGATCCAGCCATCGCCGAAGGTCACCTTCAGGTCCGGACGCTGCGCCACCAGATTGCCGTAATAGCGGACGATGCCACCATTGTTGAACATCACGCCATCGGCGTCGTCGCTCATCATGATGGCGTCATTGCCATACATGTTGGTGACGACGATGCCCTGCTGGCCGCTGTTCAGCGACCAGGCCCAGCTGGCCAGGGCCGCATCGATCTCCGACTTCACCTGGTTCGGGTCGAATGCGCGGGCACCGGCAAGCGCCGAGGGTGCCACCGCCGCGATCACCGCCGAGGCGGGCGGCGGGGTCGGCTTGGGCATCGGGCGCGGCTCGGTCGCCAGGGCTGCGGTCTGGATGGGCTTGGCCTTGCTGGCCGTGGCCGCATCGGCGGCAATCGGTGACAGTACACCTATCGCTGCAATCGCCCAGGCCATCAGCCCTGCGCGGATCGGGGACGTTACGGTCATCAAGGCAAACTCCGGCTTCTCGACTGTCTCGACACTGAATGGCTCTGGTGGGCCTGCGTGGCAGACACAATGGCACGCATCAAGGCTGCCGCCAAGCCCTGATTGCAGGGGGAGACCATCGCGGTCCGACCGGCTATACTATTGATATAACACAGATAATCGGGATGGTATGACCGGCGGCCGGGCGAGGTGACAGCCCCCTCCCCTTCCGGCCGGCCCTACCGAGGTCAGTCTGGTAGGGCCGGCATCACTTGCAGACGCCGTGATAGCGCAGCAGCCATTCACGCCCCTGCGAGGCCGGGGCATTGCCGATCACCCGCTCCTCGCGGTTCTGGATGGTATATCCGTTTTGACACAGGCGCTTACGGTCGAGTTCTCCCATGAGAATTCCGGTTCGCAGCGCTTCGCCCTGATTGGTATCCTTGGCGTATTCGCCTTTGTCGAAGGCCGTCGCCTCGAACACGAAATGCCGGTCGTCCTCGACGATGATGTCCGACCGCATGTCGCGGTCACGCTGGCCGGGAATACAGCCGACCAGCAGGGCCAGACCGGACAGCGCAAGCACGATCCGCCCCCTGGTCCGCCGTCTGGCCCTGACGGCCACCAGAGCCTGTGGGAAACGGTTCCGGACGACGGCCGGCGAAGATGGCGACATGGCGATGAAACTCCAGCAACGTGGCGGGGTGCGCGGCCACAGCCTGACATGGCGAGGGGCACCCCGTCCACCAGCTTGCCCGTCCTCAGGCGCCCGCGGTCTGGTGCTGCACCCTCATCTCGTCAAGGAAACTGTCGATGTCATGACGCAGCGTCTCGACCTGGGTCGACAACAGTTCGGATGCCTGCTGCAAGCCGCGCGCGGCGGCGCCTGTATCATCGGCAACGCGGTTGACCTCACCTATGGTCGCCGATACCTCCTGCGAGCCCACGGCGGCCTGCTGAACATTGCGGGCGATCTCGCCGGTGGCCGCAGTCTGCTCTTCCACCGCACTCGCAATCGTGGTCGATATCTCATTGACATTATTGATCGTAATACCGATTGCGCGGAACGCATCGACCGATTTTGCCGTGGCCGCCTGGATCGTGCCGATCTGGGCCGCGATATCGGCCGTGGCGCGGGCCGTCTGCCCGGCCAGAGTCTTCACCTCACCCGCGACCACGGCAAAGCCCTTTCCGGCGTCGCCAGCCCGCGCGGCCTCGATGGTGGCGTTCAGCGCCAGAAGATTGGTCTGCTCGGCGATATCCTCGATCAGCCGCACGATATCCCCGATCCGTCCCGCTGCGTCGGTCAGATCCTGAATCGTCCGGTCGGCCCCCTCGGCCTGTTCCGTCGCCTTCGTCGCCACAGAAGCCGACCGCAACACCTGACCGGAAATCTCGCGCAGCGTGCCGGCCATCTCTTCGGCGGCAGCGGCAACGGTCTGAACATTGGCCGATGTCTGTTCGGCAGCCGCGGCGGACGATCCCGCCCGCCCGCGCAGATCGTCCGCCAGGCGCGTCATGGTGGCGGCAGTGGTCTGAAGATGACCGATTGCACCACCGACCTCGCCCATCACCGCAACCACGCGTCCGTCGAAATCCCTGATCCGGCGTTCCAGCTGCGTTGCCCGCTCCAGCCGCCGGGCCTGCGCCTGTTCGCGTTCCTCCGACAGCCTCCGTGCGGTGTCTTGGCCCTTGCGCAGCACATCCAGCGCCCGCGCGATCACCCCCACCTCATCACGACGATCGACGCCCGGCACGGTGATATCCTGGCGGCCACCGGCAATAGCGTCGACAGCACCCGCGATGCGGCTCATCGGCCGGCTGATGCCCTGCATGCCGACAACCGCCGCGGCAGCCAGCCCACCCACGATACCGGCCGCCGAAACCACCACCAGCAACATGGCGCGGTCGGCGTAATAACGATCCAAGGTCGAGATGCCATCATCGACGGCATGGGCGTTCGCCGCCGCCAACACCCGCAGGGACTCGTTCAATGCCTTTCGGTTGCTGCGGTTCTCCTCATTGTCGCCATAGATGCGGGCGGCCGGCGCCCCCTCGACACGACCGATCCGGACCAGTTCGGTGCGGAACTGAATGAAGGCCTCGGCCTTGCGCATGGCATCGTCGAATTCGGGCCGGCTCCCGGCCGGCACCAGGGCCTCCCAGCTCTGCATGGTCTGGCGCAGTTCAGTGAGACTGTCGAGCAAGGGCTTGCCGAACCGCTCCACCCGTTCAGGCGTCTCGGCCATATAGACGCCGCGGCTGTCCATCACCGTCGCCAGGACCAGGGCGTTGGCCCGCTCTCCCAGAACCGTGCGCTCCGACGCCCGACGCATCGTCTCGGCGTGCTGATAGCTGGTCTTGAGCGCGTCGAATCCCAGCACCGCCACCACAACTGCAACCAGCGCCATCACCAGCACAAGCATTGCAGCCTTCACGGCGACCGACATTCGCCCCAGCACATGATCCATCTCAGCCATCCTCATATCCGGACATGGCCTGGACAACAGGGCCATATAGGCGGAAACACTAGCATTACAGTTGCGTATTTCCTAAAGTTCTGAATCAATGGGTGACCATGATTCGGAGGGTCATGGAATGTCTGGGGGGATGTCCCGGTCATTGTTGAAAAAGGGAGAGCGGCGTTGCTCGCCTTGAGCCGTTAGGCTCGGGGTGTCGAATCCTC
>NZ_BMDZ01000123.1 GCF_014636235.1 Tistrella bauzanensis | reverse complement strand
TGACCCCGTCTGCGAGGCTGCATAGCCTCATCAACCAGCGACGTCCGCCGAGCCCTTTTCAACATCGGGCGGGACATCCCCGGACATGAAAGCGGACATGAAAGCGGACATTGAAGCGGGTGCCGAGGATCGGAACGAGGATGTCGGCATGATGGAGCCGATGGTGATCAGCGAGGGCGCGTTCCGGCGCACCGAACTTGTCGATCTTGCCGTCGAGCTTGCCAAGAAGGCCACGGCCCTGCGGTCTGCCATGCCGCCGATGATCGCCATGGAACTGGCCAGACTCGTCCGGGCGATGAACTGCTATTACAGCAATCTCATCGAAGGCCACGATACCCATCCTGTCGACATCGAACGGGCTCTGAAGGGCGACTATAGCGCCGACCCGGAGAAGCGGAACCTTCAGCTTGAAGCCGAAGTCCATATCGCGGTGCAGGCCTGGATCGATGAGGGGGGGCTTCAGGCGCCGGTTCTGACGGTGGATCATGTGCTGGACCTTCACCGTCGCTTCTGCGCAAATCTGCCGCCTGCGCTCCTGGAGGTGCGGGAGCCGTCGACCGGTGCCTGTTTTTCCATGACGCCGGGAATGCTGAGGCAGCGCGACGTGATCGTCGGCCGACATGTGGCCATCAGTCCCGGCGCCGTTCCCCGTTTTCTTGCGCGTCTGGAGCGCGGTCATGCGCGGCTCGGGCTCACCGATACCATCCTCGCGGCCGCGACAGCACATCATCGTCTGCTGTGGATACATCCATTCCTGGACGGGAATGGCCGGGTGGCACGCCTGATATCCTATGCCATGCTCCGTCAGGCGCTGGAGACCGGCGGGCTTTGGTCGGTGGCGCGGGGATTGGCGCGAAACGACTCGCGCTACAAGGCCCATCTGGCCGCCTGTGATCAGCCGCGCCGGAGCGATCGCGACGGCCGGGGTAACCTGAGCGAGGACGCCTTGTGCGACTTCGTCGCCTTCTTCCTGCGTGTCTGCATCGATCAGGTGGATTTCATGGCCGGCCTGGTTCAGCCGGCGACGTTGTCTGCCCGCATCCTGCTTTGGGCGCGCGAGGAGATGGCGGCGGAACGGCTGCCGGCGCGCTCGGACGTGGTTCTGCAAGCGATCCTGTATCGTGGCGAACTGTCACGCGGTGAGGTCGGTCCCTTGCTGGGTGTGGTTGAACGTCAGGCCCGCCGGGTGACGGCGGCGTTGCAGGCGCAGGGCGTGCTGGTTGTCGACGGCGCCCGCGATCCGTGGCGGCTCGGTTTTCCGGCTGTGCTGGCGCCACGCTGGATGCCGGGGCTGTTTCCCGAGAAGGTCTGAATGGCGACCGGATACTGATGCGGTCTGACATCGCCGGTCAGGGAGCGGGTCGTGGCGCGCGGAGCACGAGCACGAACCGCCGGACCAGGACCATGCCGCCGCGCGCGGGCCAGTATTTCATGCGCCGGCCGGTTTCGGTGAAGCCGAGGCGGCGGAGGACGGCCGCGGAGCGGTGGTTGTCGTGTTTGACGTCGGCCGCGATGCGGGCAAGTGCCAGTTGGTCGCGGGCGACGACCAGAACCTTACGGCCGGCGGCGGTGGCGATGCCCCGGCCCCACCAGTCGCGGCCGAGCACATAGCCGAGATCGGCCGTTCTGCCGTCGCCGTCATCGATATCGGGGCGCAGCGTCATCATGCCGATCAGCGGGCCGGTCCCCGGGCCGGTCTCCGGGGCGATGCCGTCGATGATGGCGAAGGCATGTTCCCGGCCCGCCGCCGGGCGAGGTCGGCCAGATGGGCGGCAGCACCGCCCGGCGGATAGGGATGGGGGATGGCGGCGGTGGGCAGGGCCACCGCCGGGTCCGAGACCAGCGCCTCAAGGGCGGCCGCATCGGATGGTCCTCAAGACGGCTGACGGCATGATCATGCCATCATCACCCGATGATCCTCCGCCGGTAAAACGAGGTGTTTTCAGGCAGGAAACACTGTGTCACTGCTGCGAGAAGTCGGCCGGCGCCTCGGCGAAGACCTTGGCGTGGAAGATGGTCGAGCCCTCGCCGCCGGTCCAGTCGTTGGTGAAGATGTACATGTCGTTGGTGCCGGGTTTGATCACCATGCTGGTCGAGCGGAGATTATGGCCGGTCTCGCGGCCCGGCAGCAGGATCTGGGCGATCGGCATGCCGTTCTCGTTCAAGACCAGAATGCGGCCCTGGCCGTACATGGCGACATAGACATTGCCATCCATGTCGGTGCGCAGCGAATCCGGCGCCGGGCCGTTGAAGCGATAGGGGATGGTGGTGCCGAACGGCGCGATGGTGGTGGCGTCGGCCAGTTGCACGCGATGCAGCAGCCCGCGGCTGAATTCGGTCACCCACAACGTCTTGCCGTCGGGGCTGAGCCCGACGCCGTTCGCGACCGACAGGTTGGGCAGGACCGGCACCGCCTGGGCCGGCGTGGTGCCATCGGCGCCCGGCGCCACGTAATAGACGCCGCCGGTGGGTGTGGTCGAGCTGCCCTTGAAGTCGGTGAAATAGAAGCCGCCCTGGTCGTCGAACACCAGATCATCAGGCAGGAAACCGGCGGTGGTCGGAATGATCTCGCGGATATCGCTGCCATCGGGTGCCATCGACACCACCGAGCCCGCATCCTTGAAATCACCCAGGCCGGCGATATAGATCCGGCCATTCTTGTGCAGCGCGATACCCGCCGGGCTGAGCTTGTTCTCGCCCAGGATGACCGACAACTGCCTGTCGGGGGTCAGCCTGAAGATCTGGCCGCCGAACACCTCGGTGAAGATCAGATCGCCCTGGCGGTCGAAGACCGGGCCTTCAAGCTGCAGGCCCTTGTCCGACACTTTGAACCATGGCGCGGCGGTGATGGTCTGAAGGCTCTGTTCCGCTGGCGGGATCGGCGCCGGGCCGGTGATGCTGTCGTTGTATTGCAGTGCGGGAGCCTCTGCCGCCCGCAGATCCGATGGTGCCATGCCCCAGGCGCAGGCAATCAACGCCAGAGTGATCGCTCTTGTTATCATGGTATCCTCCCGTTCGGCTTCTTGATGGCACGCGCGGACCATATGATGGTCTGCGCGAAACCCCTTTGTGTTCAGGGAATTGTGCTGGTTTTATTTGGGTATGAAAGGGACGGTTCGTCGGAATGTTGCCGTGACTGTGCCAGTTCGCGTCATGGGACAGTCATGGGTCGCGATGCACAGGCGCTTCCGGCTATGATCGGCGGCGGCTTGGCCGCAGAGCCGACAGAGACGACGTCTGGTGAGGAAGGGGATGGCCGGGTGAGCGAGGCTGCGACAATGACGGTGAGCCTGATCGAGGCACGGCGGGTCGCCTTGCGCGCCCAGGGTTTCGGCGGTGCGCGCGCCACCGGGCGGCCGGGCGTGGTGAAACTGGCCCGGGCGGTCGAGCGGCTGGGATTGCTGCAGATCGACAGCGTCAACGTGCTGGCCCGCGCCCATTATCTGCCCCTGCATGCGCGTCTCGGCGCCTATGAGCGGGCATCGCTGGATGCCGCATCCCTCGATGCCCGGCATCTGTTCGAATACTGGGGCCATGAGGCATCGCTGATCCCCGTGGCGATGCAGCCGCTGTTCCGCTGGCGGATGGCGCGCGCGGCCGACGGCATCGGGATCTGGCGGGGCGTCGCCCAGTTCGGGCGGGAGCGGCAGGAGTTCATCCGCGCGGTGCTGGCACGGATCGCCGCCGAAGGGCCTATGACTGCGGGTGATTTCGACCAGAGCGCCCGTGGCGCCGGTGGCTGGTGGGGCTGGGGAGAGGCCAAACGGGCGCTGGAATGGCTGTTCTGGACCGGGGCGATCACCACCCGTCGCCGGCGCGGCGGGTTTGAACGGCTGTATGACCTGACCGAACGGGTGCTGCCCGCCCCTGTGATGGCGGCGCCGACGCCGGCGCCGGCCGACGCCCACCGGGCGCTGGTCGATGTTGCCGGCCGGGCGCTGGGCATCGCCACGGCATCGGATCTGGCCGATTACTTCCGGTTGGCGGGGGCCGATGCGCGTGTTGCCATCGCCGAGCTGGTCGAGGCCGGGCGGCTGGTGCCGGTGGCGGTGGAAGACTGGCGCCAGCCGGCCTATCTGCATGCCGAGGCGCCCCGGCCGGCGGGGGTGCGGCAGGATGCGCTGCTGGCACCCTTCGATCCGCTGGTCTGGGAACGCGACCGGGCCGAGCGGCTGTTCGGCTTCCGCTATCGGATCGAGATCTATGTGCCGGCCGAGAAGCGGGTGCACGGCTATTACGTGCTGCCCTTTCTGATGGGCGAGCATCTGGCGGCACGGGTGGACCTGAAGGCCGACCGCCAGGGCGGGCGGCTGCTGGTCAGGGCGGCACATCTTGAGCCTGGTCACCAGCCCGGCCGGGTGGCGGAGCGGCTGGCAGAGCGACTTGCCGTGATGGCGGGCTGGCTGGGGCTGGATCAGTTGGTGGTCGAGCCGGTGGGTGATTTCGCGCCCGCCCTGACGGCGGCGGTCGCGGCAGCAGTGGCGGCATCGGCACCGGTGGACGCCGTGGGTGTCAGCGCTCGCTGAGCACCCGGGGCTGGCCGGCGGCGGGCACCGCCACGCCGGAGGCCTCCTTCAGACCGATGCCGGTCAGCCGGCGCCGCAGCGCCTCTCCGGCCAGCCAGGTGATCTTGGCGGCGGCGCTGTCGATGTCGAGCCCACCGGGGCGGATGTTCGAGATGCAGTTGCGGGCGCTGTCGAGTGTGCCGGGTTCGGGGGCGAAGGTGATATAGCAGCCAAGCCCGTCGGCCGCCGACAGCCCCGGCCGCTCGCCGATCAGCACCACCACCAGCCGGGCGCCGGTCTGCGCGCCGATGGCATCGCCCAGCGCCACCCGCGCCTGGGTTGCGACCACGGTGGCGATCAGCCCGATACCGGCGGCATTCAGGCGTGGCCGCAGGGCATCGACCAGATCCAGCGCGTTCAGCATGACTGCCGCCGCCGACAGGCCGTCGGCAATCACCAGCGTGACCGCCGCGGCCGGGTTCACCGGCATCGATGGTAGTGCGGCCAGAACGGCTTCCCCCTCCACCGACAACTGGCGGCCCAGATCCGGGCGTCTCAGATATTCCGTTCTGTCACGTGCCTTGCTGGAAACGTGACAGGATGTGAGGCCACGATCAGCCAGTGCCCGGACCAGTTCCTCGGCGTCGATCCCGGTCCAGACCGCGTCGCGGGCGCGGGCGTGGTCGAGCCCGAAGCGCAGATGGTCGGCCGTCGGCAGGCCCTGGCCGGCGCGGCCAAGGCCGATGCGCGCCTGGGTATAGCGGCGGAGTGCTGTGATTTCAGACGGGGCCGGTGTGACTACCCCGGCCGGATCGATCAAGGGCGCGGGCGTGGTGCCGGGCTGGGCGGCGGGATCGGTGTCGTCGTCGATCCGGCTCATGCGGCGCTTCCGATCAGTGACAGGGCCGGGCGCAGGGCCGACAGGGCTGCGCTGCCGTCGGTCAGCCGGCCGTCACGGTCGAGCAGGCCGACCCGGGTCAGCCAGTCTTCGAATTCCGGCGCGTGGCGGCGGCCGGTGACGCCCCTGATATAGAGCGCGTCGTGATAGGACAGGCTCTGATAATTCAGCATCACGTCGTCGGCGCCGGGCACCGTGATGACGAAGGTGACGCCGGCCTGCGCCAGCAATGTCAGCAGCGCATCCATGTCGTCCTGATCGGCATCGGCATGGTTGGTGTAGCAGACATCCACCCCCATCGGCAGGCCCAGCAGTTTGCCGCAGAAATGGTCTTCCAGCCCGGCGCGGGTGATCTGCTTGCCGTCATACAGATATTCCGGACCGATGAAGCCGACCACCGTGTTGACGATCAGCGGATCGAACCGCCGGGCCACGGCATAGGCGCGGGCCTCCATGGTCTGCTGGTCGACACCGTGATGGGCATCGGCCGACAGTGCCGAGCCCTGGCCGGTCTCGAAATACATCACATTGCGCCCCACCGTGCCCCGGTTCAGCGACAGTCCGGCCTGATGGGCTTCGGCGAGGATGGCGAGATCGACGCCGAAGCCGCGATTGGCGGCCTCGGAGCCGGCGATCGACTGGAACACCAGATCGACCGGCGCGCCCCGGCCGATCGCCTCGATCGCGGTGGTGACATGGCCCAGGCAGCAATGCTGAACCGGCGCGTCCAGCCTGAGCCGGACCTCGTCGAGCAGGCGGCAGACACGGGTGTAGTCTTCCACGCCATCGGTTGCCGGATTGACGCCGATCACCGCGTCACCGGCGCCGGCGAGCAGGCCATCGAACAGGGCGGCGGCGATGCCACGGTCGTCATCGGTCGGGTGGTTGGGCTGCAGCCGGGTCGCCAGCCGGCCGGGCAGGCCCAGCGTGGTGCGGAAGGCGGTGGTGACCTGGCATTTCGCGGCGACCGCGATCAGATCCTGCAGGCGCATGATCTTCGACACCGCCGCGACCATTTCGGGCGTCAGGCCGGGGCGCAGTGCCGCCAGCCGTTCCGGTGTCGCCATCGGCCCCAGCAGCCATTCGCGGAGGCCGCCGACGGTGAGGGAGCGGATCGGCGAGAAAGCCGCGGCATCATGGTCGTCGATGATCGCCCGGCTGACCTCGCAGGCCTCATACGGCACGACGATTTCGTTCAGGAACACGCTCAGCGGCAGATCGGCCAGCAGCATCTGGGCCGCGATCCGCTCAACCGCCGTCTCGGCGGCAAGCCCGGCCAACTGGTCGCCCGACCGCAGCGGCGTGGCCCGGGCCAGCAGGGTTCTGAGATCTGGAAAGGTCCAGCGCGTGCCGCCGAGGTCGATGGCATGGCGCGCCTTGGGCTGGTGGTCGGACATCACGCGTGAAGCACCCGGGCTGATGGCGCCCGAAAGAGGTGGTGGCGCCAAGGGTTTCGGTCGGTCTGGGCTGGACGGATGCCTGCGGCGGCAGGCGGATGCGGGGGGCGGCTATCCAAGGCTTCAGTCTGCGCGAAACCGTGACGATGTCCACAAGCTTGTCCC
>NZ_BMDZ01000122.1 GCF_014636235.1 Tistrella bauzanensis | reverse complement strand
CCTCAGGTCCGCGATCATTGAATCGAACTCCTGACCGTTTGGGAATCCCCTATGAGTCAGGACTCACGAGATTTGGTATTAGGTCGCCTTCTCTGCAACTCAATGAGCCGGCAAATTTTTTGGAGAATTTTATCCGATCACGCGGCCATGAGAGATTGAAGATTAGACGAGTGGTTGTGTTGACACACCCCAATGCACGATTGGAGTCCATCAATGGTGTGACGATTGACGGCGTCTGCCACGTGGGAGACCTTGCCAGCTTGCTCAAAACGCTGGCGCCCTCCATCGAGGGCGGCGTTCCTGTTGAGGCTGTCGGGCGTCTGGTTCGCAAGGATCATGCATTTCACTTGGCGCCGCCACCGCGACGGCGCGCCGTATGATCGTCGCCGCATCGGACGAAGGCTGGGTGCTTCCTGCCTGCTTATGACGAATCCGGCTTCCCAACGCGAGAGCCAGGGCGGCCGGGTTGAACAGGCGCAGGCGGGTCCGCCTTGACTGTTGCGGGCTCGATGGACACCGGGTCTTGTTGCGCAAGACCTCAATCTAGCCGCTCCGCGCCGTCGTTGCGTGGCCTATGACCGCCGCATCCCCCGCCAGCCGCGCCAGCACCAGATCCGCGCGCTCCTGAACGCTCACCAGCGGCAGGATGGTCGCCGTGTAGCCGAGCGCCGCATAGGCCGCGCGCAGGCGGTGGTATTCGGCGATGGCGGTGGTGAGGTCGTGGGCGCGGGCGTCGTCGTGGCGATAGATCGCGGGCCAGGGCGGGGTGAGGAAGACGCGGGGGTGGTAGCGGTGGGCGCGGCCCAGGGTTTCGACCGCCGGTTCGCCGGTCGCGTGCTGAAGCGCCACGGCGGCGTCGACCAGGCCGCGGTCGAAGAAGATCCAGCCTGATCCTGCCCCGGTTCCAGCCGCCGCCACTGCCGCCCGGTCATCCAGCGCCATGGCGATGGCGCGGCGGGCGAAGGCGGCCATGTCGACCCAGGGCAGGGCTGACGGGGTTTGATCGCTCAGGCGGCGCTGTTCCGCGACGATCCGGCGCCCCGGCTCGGGTACGGTCGCGAAGCCACGGCGGGCGAGTTCGGCCAGCAGGGTGGATTTGCCGCCGCCGGAGCAGCCGGAGAGGATGACGTATCGCATCACCTCCGGAATCATCCTATTTCTGAAACACATAGCTCCCCGGTGCCGCGCCCAGCGCCGGATAGCCGGCGCTGGGCGCGGCCATCGGGGGTGGGGTCACGGGGGTGGTGGAGCGGTCGTGCAGCCATGCGGTCCAGGCCGGCCACCACGATCCGTCGCGCTGTTCGGCCGCGGCCACCCAGGCATCCGGCGCCTTGTAGAAACCGTCGACCGGGGTGGTCATGATCCGGAATTTGCGGTGCGGATGGCCGGGTTCCGACACGATGCCGGCATTGTGGCCGCCGCCGGTGAGCACGAAGGTGACCTCGGTATCCGATAGCAGGTGGATCTTGTAGGCCGAGACCCAGGGCGCGACATGGTCGCGTTCCGTGCCGACCGAGAAGATCGGCGCGCGGATATCGGTGATGCTGATCGGCTGGCCGTCGACCTCGAACCGGCCGGTGGCGAACTGATTTTCCAGAAACAGCCGGCGCAGATACTCCGAATGCATCCGATAGGGCATGCGGGTGGCGTCGGCGTTCCAGGCCATCAGGTCGTTCATGGGCGTGCGTTCGCCCATCAGATAGTCATGCACCATCCGCGACCAGATCAGGTCGTTCGATCGCAGCAACTGAAAGGCGCCGGCCATCTGGGTGGTGTCGAGGAAGCCTTGCGCCCACATCATGTCTTCAAGAAAGGTGACCTGCGCCTCATCGATGAACAGGGTCAGCTCGCCCGCCTCGGTGAAGTCGCACTGCGCGGCGAACAGGGAAACGCTGCCCAGGCGGTCATCGCCATCGCGGGCCATGGCGGCGGCGGCGATCGACAGCAGGGTGCCGCCCAGGCAATAGCCGGTGGCATGGATCGGGTGTGGCCCGGCGATCGCCTCGACAGCATTGATCGCGGCCATCACGCCGTCGGTGCGATAGGCGTCGAAGCCGATATCGCGGTCCTCAGGGCCCGGATTGCGCCACGAGATCATGAACACCGTGAAGCCTTCGGCCACCAGATATTCAACCAGCGACCGGCCCGGCGACAGATCCAGAATGTAGTATTTCATGATCCAGGCCGGCACGATCAGCACCGGTTCGGGATGGACCGTCTCGGTGGTGGGGGTATAGCGGATCAACTCGATCAGATGGTTGCGGAACACCACCTCGCCCGGCGTGACGCCCATATTCCGGCCGACGGCGAAATCCTCGACGCCGGCCGGGCCGGCGCCGCTCATCTGCCGCCACATATCGTCCCAGAAATGAACGGCGCCGCGCACCAGATTGGCGCCGCCCTCGGTCATCGTCCGCTCGATCACCTCGGGATTGGTCATCGGCAGGTTCGAGGGCGAGAACACGTCGAGTATCTGCCGGGTGGTGAAGGCCATCACCCGTTCATGGGCGGGTGTCACGCCGCGCACGCCGGTGGTGGCGTTGTGCCACCATTGCTGCTGCAACAGAAAGCCCTGCGACAGCAGGTCGAACGGCCATTGCTTCCAGGCATCGGCCCGGAAGCGGCTATCCTGAGGCAGAGGCTCGATGCAGCCGGGTGCCGCATGGCCCCCCTCCTTGTGGCCATTGGCGGTTCCGGCATCGGCGGCGCCGGCGGCGATGGCGGTGGCGAAGGGCAGGTGACCGGCACCGGGAACCAGCGCCCGCCAGCCATCGGCGAGGCCCAGCCCCGGAGTGTCGGCCCCCACGCGATGCACGGCATAGCTGCCGAGCCGGGTGGCCTTGCGCATCGCCTTTTCCACCAGCTCGGCCCGCTTGCCCGGGGCACTCATCAGATGGACCATCCAATCCGACCAGGCATCGGCCAGCGATGCCGGCGACAGCCCCCCGGTCACCCGCGCCATGGCGGCATGCACGGCCCGGTCGACGGTGTCGCGCACGGCCGCACCCGCCATCTCACCCGGCGCCTCGGCACAAGGTGCCGGCATGGCGGCCGGGCTGGGCTCGGGCTGGTGGTGATGGGCGGCATGGGGCGTGACGTCGGCATCCGGTCTGGCGGTGATGGGTGCCACCTGATCACGGGCGACGGCATCACGGGAAACTGGGCGGTGGGCCTCGGCATTCATCGGTCCGGCTCTCCTAGTGCGTCGGCGTGTCGTGCAAGATGGGGGCATCATCGCCGGTCTGGTCGGCCGGCAACATGATCCAGGTCAATGATCGACCTGATCGCAGATGCGAAAAAGCCTGATCATGTGAAACTGGTCATGCGTCCGGTGCATTCAACCCTGTCCCGTGGCGTATCCCTGCCCCTTGCGCACCAGACCGGTGCCCGCCAGCCGAGGTTCGACAGGCGCGGATTGGACGATGGGCGGCCATCGTGGTGATGGTCCTGGTGGCCGGCGGCGCCGGTGTCGTGTACTGGCAGAGCACCATGCGCGACAGCCTGCCTGATGGCTTCGCTCGGACCAATGGCCGGATCGAGGCCGAACAGATCGACATCGCCACCAAGATCGCCGGCCGTCTGGCCGATATTACGGTGGCCGAGGGCGATATGGTCGCGGCCGGCGCCGTGGTCGCCCGGCTCGACGATCTGCAGATCCGCGCCCGGCTGGCCGCCGCCGAGGCCGAGCATCGCCGCGCCGAGCAGGCCAAAGCCGAGGCCGAGGCCCAGGTCGCGCTGCGGCAGAGCGAGGTGCGCTTTGCCCGCGCCGAACTCACCCGGGGTGAAACCCTGGCGGCGCGCGGCCATTACCCGCAGGAGGGTGTGGATGAACGCCGCATGCGGCTGGCAACCGCCCAGGCGGCGGAACGCGCGGCGCTGGCCGGGGTCGATCAGGCCGTGGCCGCGATCGATGCCGCGGCCGCCCAGGTCGCCGATGCCCGGGTCACTCTGGACGACACCCAACTGACCGCGCCGCGTGCCGGCCGCATCCAGTACCGGCTGGCGGTGCCGGGCGAGGTGTTGGCGGCGGGCGGGCGGATCGCCACGCTTCTGGACCTGACCGACGTGCAGATGACCGTGTTCCTGCCGGCGCGCGAGGCCGGCCGGCTGGCGGTGGGCGGCGAGGCGCGGCTGATCCTGGATCCGGTGCCCGATTACGTGATCCCGGCCACCGTGTCGTTCGTGGCCGGCGAGGCCCAGTTCACGCCCAAGACGGTCGAGACCCGCGAGGAACGCGACACCCTGATGTTCCGGGTGAAGCTGCGCATCCCGGCCGATCTGCTGGCCGCCCATGCCGACCGGGTGAAGACCGGGGTGCGGGGCACGGCGGTGATCCGGATCGATCCCGCTGCCGAATGGCCGGCCGATCTGGCGGTGAAACTGCCGTGACCAGCGCTGTTCTCACCATCCGTCAGGTCTCGCATGTCTTCGGCCGGCGCGCGGCGCTGGCGGCGGTGGATGTCGACATGGCGCCCGGTACCACGCTGGGGCTGATCGGTCCCGATGGTGTGGGTAAATCGACCCTGTTGTCGCTGATCGCGGGGGTGCGCCGCATCCAGGCGGGCCAGGTGACGGTGCTGGGCGGCGACATGGCCGATGCCGGTCACCGCCGGTTGGTGGCGCCGCGCATCGCCTATATGCCCCAGGGGCTGGGCCGCAACCTGTATCCGACCCTGAGCGTGTTCGAGAATGTCGATTTCTTCGGCCGGCTGTTCGGGCAGGGCAAGGCCGAGCGCCGGCGGCGGATTGCCGAATTGCTGGAGGCGACCGGTCTGGCGCCGTTCCCCGACCGGCCGGCGGGCAAGCTGTCGGGCGGCATGAAGCAGAAGCTGGGGCTGTGCTGCGCGCTGATCCACGACCCCGACCTGCTGATTCTGGACGAGCCGACAACCGGCGTCGACCCGTTGTCGCGACGCCAGTTCTGGCGGCTGATCGACAGCATCCGCGCGCGGCGCCCCGGCATGGCGGTGCTGGTCGCCACCGCCTATATGGAGGAGGCCGCGCGCTTCGACCAGCTTGTGGCGATGGATGCGGGCGCGGTGATTGCCGCCGGCACGCCGGCCGCCTTGCGCGCCCGCACCGGCGAGGATGATCTTGAGCGCGCCTTCATCCGCCTGTTGCCGGAAGCCCGGCGCCGCGACCATGTCGCCCCCGACATCCCGCCGCGTGTGGCCAGCGATGGCGTGCCGGCGATCGAGGCGCGCGGCCTGACCTGCCGCTTCGGCGATTTCACCGCCGTCGACGGGGTCGATTTCGCCATCGAGCGCGGCGAGATCTTCGGCTTCCTGGGCTCGAACGGCTGCGGCAAGACCACGACCATGAAGATGCTGACCGGGCTGCTGCCCCCCACGGCCGGCGAGGCGCATCTGTTCGGCCGCCCGCTTCTTGCCGGCGACATCGCCACCTGCCGCCGGGTCGGCTACATGTCGCAGGCTTTCTCGCTTTATGGCGAACTCACCGTGCGCCAGAACCTGGATCTGCATGCCCGGCTTTATGGTCTCGACGGCGCGCAGACCGCGCGGCGGGTGGCGGTGATGATGGCCGAACTGGACCTGACCGATGCGGCCGATCAGGTGTCGGACGCGCTGCCGCTGGGCATCCGCCAGCGTCTGCAACTGGCGGCGGCGGTGCTGCACGAGCCGGAACTGCTGATCCTGGACGAGCCGACATCGGGCGTCGACCCGGTGGCACGCGACCGGTTCTGGGCCTATCTGGGCGTGCTGGCGCGCGAGCGCGGGGTGACGATCTTCATCTCCACCCATTTCATGAACGAAGCGGCACGCTGCGACCGGATCTCGCTGATGCATGCCGGCCGGGTGCTGGCGGTGGGCACGCCGTCCGCACTTGCCGCCGAAGACCCGTCCGGGCGGCTGGAGGATGCCTTTGTCGCCCGACTGGCCGCGGCGGCAGGGGATGCGGGCGGCGTGGAGGGCGATGCGGTCGCGGTGACGGATACCGTCGCGACGGCCTCGCCCGCGCCCTCTGGTCCGCCCCGGCGCCATGACCCGCGCCGGCTGTGGGCCTATGCCCGGCGCGAGACCATGGAATTGCTGCGCGACCCGATCCGGCTGGCCTTCGCGCTGCTGGGGCCGATGATCCTGATGCTGACCTTCGGCTTCGGGATTTCCTTCGACGTCGAAGACCTGCCTTACGCGGTGTATGATCAGGACCAGTCGCTGGAAAGCCGGTCGCTGGCCGAGGCCTTTGCCGGTTCGCGCTATTTCGAGGAACACAAGCCCATCGTAAGCCCCGCCGATCTGGACCGGCGCCTGGCCGATGGCGAGCTGAAACTGGCGATCGAGATCCCGGCCGGGTTCGGCCATGACCTCACCCGGGGCTGGGTGCCGCAGGTGGGGGTGGTGCTCGACGGCGCCATGCCGTTCCGGGCGGAAACCGCGCGCGGCTATGTTCAGGGGGTGGCGGCGCAGCATCTGGCCGAGATGGCGGCGCAGACCACGGCGCCCGCCACCAGCGGCGCCAGTGTCACGATCGAGACCCGCTTCCGGTATAATCAAGCCTTCCGCAGCGTCGATGCGATCGTGCCCGGGGTGATCATGCTGATGCTGGTGCTGATCCCGGCGATGATGACCGCGGTCGGCGTGGTGCGCGAAACCGAGACCGGATCGATCGCCAATTTCCGCGCGACGCCGGTGACGCGGTTCGAATTCCTGGCCGGCAAGCAACTGCCCTATTTCGGGGTGGCGGTGTTGAGCTTCCTGACCCTGGCATTGACCGCGGCCCTGGTCTTCGGGCTGGAGGTGAAGGGCCAGGCGCCGGCGCTGCTGCTGGGGGCGGTGCTGTATGTGGCGGCGACGACCGCCTTCGGCCTGCTGGTTTCGGCGTTCATGAAAAGCCAGTTGGCGGCGATTTTCGCCACCGCGATCATCTGGGCACCTCCATTTACCCGCTGATGTGATCGGGTTGAGGATCCGAGGCGGCACTTTGGGTGAAGCTCGCGTCAGGCATGGG
>NZ_BMDZ01000121.1 GCF_014636235.1 Tistrella bauzanensis | reverse complement strand
TCACATCACCCGAGGGAATCAGCCCCGCAGCGCGGGGGCAAGCGGACATCGACAGGGTTGGAGCCCATTCTGCAACAGGCTCTATAGGCGGCCGCGAAGGGCGATGCGGCAAAGCCGCCCAGCGAGATCATGTTGATGAACACGCCCTGCCCCTGTTTGAGAAACACTGGCACCGCCGCATGGGCATCGTTCATGTGACCGATCAGGTTGGCGCGGATGATCTGTTCATGCGCCGCGGCGGGGGTTTCATGAAACCGGCCGACGGCGCCGACCCCGACATTACTCACCCAGACATCGATCCGGCCGCCGAAGGCCAGCGCCCGCGATGCCAGATGCCGCACGGCGGCGGCGTCGGTCACATCGGTCGCCACCACCTCGGTCGCGGCGCCCAGAACCCGGCAATGGCCGGCCACCGCCTCCAGCGCAGCACCGTCACGTGCCGCCAGAACCAGCTGTGCGCCGTCACGCGCAAAGGCTTCCGCCGTTGCCCGGCCGATGCCGCTGGATGCGCCGGTGATGACCACCACCGCGCCGTCGCGCTGTCCTCTGCGGGTCATGAGCAACTGTCTCCTTGATCCGTGGGGGGGGAGAACAGCCGGCCGGCGCCAGTCAGGGGGCCAGCCGGCCCTGTCTGCGGACAAGCCCCGTGGCGGCCGGAAAGTTCCGGCACCCGGATCGCGTCAGGCCACCCCGCCACAGCCGGATGCCGTCACCGCGGCAGGGTTTCATAGACGTTGAGCGTCGCCAGCGTGCCGCCATCGACCGGGATGTCGATGCCGGTGATGGCGGCGGCGGCATCCGATGCAAGGAACGCCACCGCGGCCGCCACTTCGCCGATCTCGACCAGCCGGCGCATCGGCACACGCTCGAACCGGTGGAGCATATAGTCGAGCTGGTCAGGGGTCAGGAAATCCTCGATCATCCGGGTCCGCACCCAGCCGGGGCTGACGCTGTTGACCCGGATGCCGAACGGCGCCAGCGCGGTCGCGGCATCCCGGGTCAGGCCGATGATGCCGGCCTTCGATGCCACATACGAGGCCTGTGGGCCGTCATAGCCCTGGGCGTCGATCGAGGCGATGTTGACGATCGAGCCGCCGCCATGATCCTTCATCCGCCGCGCCGCGCGCTGGGTCATCAGGAAGCAGCCGGTCAGATTGGTGTCGATCACCCGCCGCCAGCTTTCGATCGTGATGTCCAGAAACGCCGCGTCCTCGACGATGCCGGCATTGTTGACCAGGATGTCGAGCCGGCCGAAGGCGCCGCAGGCCGCATCGACCATGGCGTCGGCCGCCACCGGGTCCGAGACGCTGCCGGTCACCGCCATGGCGACGCCGCCGCCCGCGCGGATCTCGGCCGCGAGATCCTCCAGTTCACCCGCCGTGCGGCTGGTCAGCACCAGTTTTGCGCCCGACATCGCCAGATGCATGGCGATACCCCGGCCGATGCCGCGCCCGGCGCCGGTGACCAGCGCGACCTTGCCCGCCAGCGGGGTCATCGCGCCCCCTCCTCGGCGGCGGCGCCACGCCGTGATGACAACCGGGCGCGCAGGGCCGCGACCGCTTCCTCGACCTCGTATCCACCCATGAAGCCGTCGGGACGGAAGCACATCACCACCACGATCACCACCCCCAGCATCAACCCCGACAGGCCCAGCATTTCAGGAAAGGCAATGCCGAGTACGGTGATGCCGCCCTCGACGATCCGGATCAGTTCCAGCAGCACGGTCAGCAGCGCCACGCCGACCATGGCGCCGGTCACCGAGCGCATGCCGCCGACGATCGCCATCGCCAGGGTCAGGAAGGCGGTGTGGAAATAGAAGGCGCGCGCATTGATCGTGCCGGCATAGAGCGCATACAGCGCACCGGCGCAGCCGACCACGGCCGATCCCAGCACCCAGGCCACCAGGCGCAATCGACGGACATCCACGCCCATCGCTTCCGCCGCCACCGGGTCGGTGGCGCTGGCGCGCAATTGGACGCCGGCGCGCGAGCCCTTGAACAGCCGCGCGATCACCAGCACCACGGCGGTCGCCAGGATGATCCCGCCCAGCCCCACCACCTTCGGAATGCCGAAAAAGGCCTGCGCGCCGCGGAACAGATCGGTCCAGGTCACCAGCACCCCCTGCACGATGACCAGGATCGAGATGGTCAGAATGGTGGCGGCGATGCCCGCCAGCCGCACCAGCACCAGACCGGTGATCAGCCCGATCAGGGTGGTGATGGCGATCGACAGGATGAAGGCATAGATCGCCGCCAGTTCCACGCCCGCCAGACCGAAGGGCGCGTTCGGGATCAGCGTTGCCTTGATCATCACCGGCGTTGCGAACACCGCGGTGAAATAGGCGCCCAGGGCCATGAAGCCGGCATGGCCGATATTCACCACATTGGCGTTGCCCATGAAGATCTGCAGCCCGACGACGGCAATCAGGTTGATATAGGCGGCAGCGGCCAGCCGGATGATGAACGGGCTGCCGAAGGCCAGAATGGCAAGCCCGATCGCCGAGGCGATGACCACCAGCCAGGCCGCGCCCTTCAGATTGCCAGCCAGCCGTTCATCGAGCCCGAGCCCGGCGGTGCGCTGGCGGATGCCATAGACGATGGTGTTCATGCGGTCTTGTCTCCAAGCTCGACACGGCGCCCCAGAATGCCTTGCGGCCGGAACACCAGGATGGCCCCCACGATCAGGAAGACCGAGGCATCGCGCAAACCCGCCAGCTTGTCGGGCAGGATGACGATCAGCATCACCTCGACGAAGCCCAGAAGCAGCCCACCGACCACGGCGCCGGGCAAGCTGCCGAAACCGCCGAGCACGCAGGCGACGAAGGCCTTCAGCACCGGCAGAAGCCCCATGAACGGGTCGATCGCGCCACGCCTGGCGATGAAGAAGATCGCGGCGATGCTGGCAAGCAGCCCCGAGATGGCGAAGGCCGCGGCGATCACCCGGTTGGCGCGCATACCCATCAGCCGCACGGTGGTGAAGTCCAGTGCCGCGGCGCGCATGGCGAGACCGATCCGTGTCGCGCGCAGAAACCAGACCAGTGCGCCGATCGCCACCGCCGTGACCCCCACCTCCAGCATCTGAAGAATGGTGACGGTAAAGCCCGCCAGATCGACCGGGGCGTTCAGCACCGACAGCGCCGGCACCGCCTTGGGGCGCGGAGACACCATCAGCAGGAACAGGTTCTGCAACACGATGCCGACCCCGAAGGCGGTCAACAGCCCGGTGGTGGGTGGTGCATCGCGCACCGACCGGAAAGCCACGCGTTCCAGCACCAGCGCCACCAGAACCACGGTCACCACGCCGAACACCACCAGCAGCCAAGGGTCGGTCATGCCCATCGCGGCCATGGCGAACATGGCATAGCCGGCAACGCCGATGAACTCGCCATGGGCGAAATTGACCAGCCCCATCACGCTGAACACGATCGCCAGCCCCAGCGCCAGCAATGCGTACTGGGCGCCGATGCTGAAACCGTTCAGCGCCTGTTCGATCAGATAATCCATCAGCTTGTCCCTCTGCCGTCAGGCGGCCGCGTCGCCGATATAGGCCTGCATCAGCGCACCGCTGTTCTGCAACGGCGCCGCCGGGCCGCCATAGCGCATCTCGCCGGTGCTGAGCACATAGGCGCGGTCGGCAAAGCGCAGCACGTCATGGGCGTTCTGTTCGACCAGCAGGATGGTCAGGTCGCGGTCGCGCAGATCGCGGATCAGGCGGAAGATCTGGCCCACGATGCGCGGCGCCAGGCCCAGCGACGGTTCGTCGAGCATCAGCAGGGATGGCCGGCTCATCAGCGCCCGGGCAATCGCCAGCATCTGCTGTTCACCGCCAGACAGGCTGCCGCCGGTCTGCCCGCGACGCTCGGCCAGGATCGGAAACAACGTGAAGCACATCTCCATATCCGCCTGAACCGCAGCGCCCCGACGGCGGGTCGCGGCGCCCAGTTCCAGGTTTTCAAACACGGTCAGATTGGCGAACACCCGCCGACCTTCAGGCGTCAGCGTGATGCCCCGGCGGACGCGGGTTTCGGTGTCAAGCCGGCGCAGATCCTCGCCCTTGAACCGGATACGGCCACCGGCCAGCGGCCGCAGGCCCATGGCGGCCGACAGCAGCGAGGTCTTGCCGGCGCCGTTCGGCCCCAGCAGGGCGACGATCTCGCCGGCCTCAACCGTCAGCGACACATGGCGCACCGCGCTGACCGGGCCATAGCTGATCGAAACGTCCTCGATTTCAAGCATGGCGGTCACTTCTTGAAATGCGGCACGTCCGCCGGGATCGTCGACGAGATCAGGATCGGCTTGCCATCCTTGAAACCCATCACCGGCACCTCCTTGATCGGATAATGCCAGGGGTTGTCGTAAGACACGCTGGGCGCGGTGACGATCTCGAACGGGCCCTTGGTATGGATCGCCTCAAGCATCGCCTTCGGATCGGTCGATCCCGCGGCCCTGGCCGCCCCCACCATCAGCTTGATCACATCGCCGCCCAGGCCGAAAAAAGCGCCGTTGATCTCATAGCCACGTTTGGCGCAGTCGGCCTGGAAGGCCGCGAGCGCACCGCCTTCGGTCGGAAAGCCGTGGGCTGCAAAGAACACCGTGCCGTCGACATTGGCAGCACCACCGGCAACGCTGGCCAGCGTCACATCGTCGAAGCCGTCCGATCCCAGAACCATGGTCGACATGCCGGCGGCGCGAAGCTGGCGGATCAGCACGCCGACATCCGGGTTGATCGACGAGATGTGGATCGCATCGGGGGCCGGGTCCATCGCCTTCAGTTTCGAGATGAAGGGCGACCAGTCGGTGATGCCGAAGCCCGGATATTCGATCGATCCCAGCACCTTGCCGCCCTGGCGCTCGAACACCTCGCCGAACCAGCCGGGCAATGCACGCGTCCAGGTGCCGACCACATCCGACACGAACAGCACCACGCTGCGCGCGCCCTGATCATAGGCAACCTTGGCGGTCGCCGCGGCATTGTGCGGATCGGGCACCGCCACGGTGACGAAATTATCGAGCCCGGCCGCGAACATCTCGACCTGGGTATTCATGGCCGAAAAAGTGATGGCACCATACTCGGCGGCAAGCTGGCCGATCGGGATCAGCGAATCCGATGCCGGCGTGCCCGATATCGCGATCACCTCGTCATCCAGCATCTGCTGCGCCAGGGCGATGGCCAGTTGTGGTTCGCTCTTGCTGTCCTTCACCAGCAGCTCGATCCGGTATTCGCCCGCCTCGTTCACCAGTTCGGCCATGCAGCGCAGGCCATGGGCGGCGGTATAGGGCGCCCAATCGCCGGAAATCGACTCAGGTGCCCCGATCTTCAAGGTCTCCGCCGCCATGGCCGGCATCACCGCCAGCCCCAGACAGATGCCAAGCCATGTTCCGCGCGTGTCGATCGTCATGATCCCATGTCCCCCGTCTCGATCTCGTGTCGGATTGTTCTTTCACCCGGATTTTTCCGGTGTCGTCTTATCCCGTCGCATGCAGCGCCGGTCAGGCCGCCGGCTCGTCGCCGCCGCCGATATAGACCTCGATCACCCGCGGATCGCTCAGCACTTCATCGGGCCCGCCAATGGTCAGGATCTCGCCCATATGCAGCACGGCGACCCGCTCGCAGACCCGGCGGATGAAGCGCAGGTCATGCTCGATCACCAGCACGCCGCAGCCGAAATCGTTGCGGATCTGCCGGATCAGCTCCACCAGATGCTCGGATTCGACGTCGTTCATGCCGGCGGCCGGTTCATCCAGCAGCAGATAACCGGGGGCGAGCGCCAGGGCGCGGGCAATCTCCAGCCGGCGCTGAAGGCCATAGGGCAAGGTGGTGGCCATCCGGTCTGCCAGACCGCGCAACCCCATCCGGCCCAGCAGGTCATCGACATCATGCAGCGCGCGGCCAGCGGCGCGATGGCGCAGGGCGGTGGTGTGCGCGACCTCGACATTTTGGCGGATGGTCAGATGCGCGAACAGGCGGATGTTCTGGAATGTGCGTCCAACGCCCGCACGTGCGCATTGCGGCGCCGACAGGCCGGTCATCGGCTGGCCGTCCAAGGTCACCATGCCGCTGTCGGGGCTGAGCGTGCCGGTGATCAGGTTGATGAGCGTGCTCTTGCCGGCGCCGTTCGGGCCGATCAGGCCCAGAATTTCGCCCGCCATGCAACGCAGCGTCACCCCGCGCACGGCATAGACCCCGCCGAACCGCTTGGAGAGGTCAGTGATGTCGAGGCATCTGGCCGGCTCCGGTTCCGGCTGTGTCATCAGATCGATGTCTGCTGCCAGGGCGGTCATCCGGAAGGCCTCCTTGTCCATGGGCGGTGTCGCCGGCCGGGGCGATCTCGGCGCGCTTGTCCGACAGGAAGCCTGCGGCCGGGGCCACCTGGCCCGCAATCCACCTTCCGGTGGAAGCCACACCAGGTCGGAGCCGCCCGGCCACCATCAAGCTGCGATCAGGGCAATTGCATGGCCGCCAGAAAGGCGATGATCGCCGCGCGGTTGTCGACGCCCAGCTTGTTCAGGATATTGATGACATAGGTTTTGACCGTGGCGACGCCGATGCCCATAATTTGGGCTATGGTCATATTCGATGCACCATTTCTGAGCAGATCGACAACTTCGATCTCCCGTGGCGTCAGCCCGAAACGGCTGGACAACAGCATCTCCTGGCGTGCCTTCCGCACCCGGGGATGCATCTTCAGATTGAATTCCAGATAGTCGTGCATGGCATTGAAATTGAACAGCCGCGTGCTCAACCCGGCGGCTTCCGGACCGGTCAGCACCGCCAGCAGGGCAAAGGGCAGACCGTCATGCCGGAAGATGAAATTGACCTCGTCCTGCATGCCATAGCGGTTCAGGAACGCCATATGCAGGCGGTTTTCCTCGTCGCTGCGCCGCACGCGCTCCTGCTCAAGGAACAGGATGTCCTGCGCGAAACCGGTCACCTCATAGACATTCAGCGGGTCATGGACATAAGAGCCTGTTGCAGAATGGGTCTTCGGAATGTGTCGCGATCGCAGTGAGATCCGCCCTTGAGCCTGCGGCCGGCGCCTGAT
>NZ_BMDZ01000120.1 GCF_014636235.1 Tistrella bauzanensis | reverse complement strand
GAGGATTCGACACCCCGAGCCTAACGGCTCAAGGCGAGCAACGCCGCTCTCCCTTTTTCAACAATGACCGGGACATCCCCCCACCTCGGCATAAAGCGCTTTCATCTCCGGGGTCGCGAGAGCGGCTCTCACCTCCGCAGTCGGGGGAAAGTTGGCCATGGTGACCAACTCGCGCGCCTGCTGGCGAAGCGGCTGGGGCGAGGTGATGCCTGCAACCTTCACAACAGGTGCCGAGAGCGGCCTCGCGCCGAAGGACAGTCGCGCCTCGCCGCTGGCCATGACGAGGAAAAGCAGCGTCGCATAGGCGCCGCCCCAGCGCATCAGGTTGCGGCGGGACGGCTCCCGCCAGATGTGATTGACCGTCGTCGCGCACAGACCGATGAGAAAGCCGATGGTGTAGGGCCCCGTCAGGGAGACGACCTGGACGAGTGCGAGGTTTTCGGCCTGGGTGAAGGCGCGCATGCCGACGCTTGTTCCCGCCGGCAGGATCACGCCGACGGCAAACTCCAGCCCCGCCCATGCCGCGGGAAAGAAAAGCAGGTGGCCGAGATCGTTCAGGCGGCCGACAAGAAGCCTGTCGAGGACATAGGGAACCGCGAAGATCGATCCCAACATCACGGCAAGAATGAAGGAAGTCGGGTTGTTCGTGAGGTCCACCGCATATTCGAGGCCCATCCAGACCATCTGGAGGAAACACAGGGCGACGAGAACCGGAATTGCGATGCTCAGCCGGCTCATCCGGCTGAAACGCAGGAGAAAGATCGGCGCGATCCAGGCGGCAAGCGGCAGGCTCCATCTCCCGCCGACCGACAGAAGCAGTGCGATCAATCCGGCGGCAAGCCAGATCGATGCCTGCGGCGTCCAGAGCGGACGCTGGCCGGTTCTGACACCGCTCGGCGTGTTGATGTGGTCGTCGGTCACAGCTTTTTCTCCCCCTGAGTTTTCCATCTCAGGACGATGTGCTACACCTTCAACTGGGGTTTAAGGTCAAGAGGCAATCGATGCGGATCGGTGAATTGGCGCGCCGCGCGGGAATGTCGGCATCCCGCATTCGTTTCTACGAAGCCCGAGGCCTGCTGCCGGAGCCTGAGCGAAGCGACAACGGCTATCGCGATTACCCGGAAAGCATCCTGGCGATGCTTCGCCTCATCGACGACTCGACGAAACTCGGCTTCTCGCTCAGCGAGATCAGGGCCGCTTTGACCAGAGCCGGCGGGAAGCATCCTCCAAAGGATCAGATACTGAGCGCGCTCTATGCCAAGCTGCGGGATGTCGACCGTCATCTCGCGGACGTGACGCTCCGTCGGGAGCAGGTCCTGGGCTGGATCGACGACGTGATAAACGAACGCCCCTATCCTCGGGAGATGGATCAGGACAATGCGCTTCGAAAGAAAGGCGCGTGACACCTGCAAACATCGAGACAGCGCTGGGCCGTCCGTAACCGCCCGGCCATCGCAAACATGCATCGGCTTGTAACGATTGAGCGTCCGGCCCTGGCGTTGCCTCGCCGACCGGTCAGCGCGCCGGGCGGAACACACCGTTCTGGTCGCGCACCAGTGGCGCGGGTTGCCGGGGCAGGGGCGCGCCCGGCGCGTCGGCGATCGACACACCCTCCGGCCAGTCGGCGGGGGCGATCGCGACATAGCGGGCGAAGCCGCCGGAGCCGCCCTTGGGCTTCGCGAAACCGATGGTCACCAGCGCCCCGGCTTCCGGCACCTTGTCGAGATTGGCGACACCTTCGGCCTGCACGAAATCATTGTGCAGCAACCAGTGCTCGCCTTCGAGGGTGGGGGTGGTGTCGGTGTCGAGCGGCTCGTGGCCGTGGAACAGGATCTTGCGGTCGAGGTGAAGGACTTTCAGCGCGTCGAGCCCGACGCCCGGAAAGGGCTTTTGATTGAAGCGGGCGGTATCGCTCCACTTCTTGTACCAGTCAGACCGGACGAACACGACCGAGCCTTCGGGGATCCGGCCGTGCTTCGTCTCCCAGGCCTCGATATCGGCGACCTGAAGGTGATAGCCAGCATCGTCGGCCACCTTGCCGCTGATGTCGATCACCACCAGTGGCCGCACCGCATAGGTGGCCGGCAGGTCGCTGATCGTGGCGCCAAGCGGGTTCCAGTGCGAGGGCGGATCAAGCTGGGTGCCGTACTGATCGGTGGTCAGGTCATAGGCGCTGGCCACGAAGCCATGCTTGTCATAGGTGAATTCGTCGCCGGCGGCGACATAGCCTGGGATATCCTGACCGGCGACCGCCGGCTTGAAGCGCGCATTGGAAAAGCCCGGCCAGACCGGCTGGACCGGTTCGAAGGCATGGGTGAGGTCGATGTATTTCGCCGATTTCAGGCTCTGGTCGTAGAGCGCCCATAGTGATGTGTCCTGGGCGGATGCCGTGCCGATGCCGGCGCCGGGGACAAGGACGATGCCGGCGACCAGCAGAGCGGCGAGACGCGCCGGGTTGCGTGCTGCCTTCATGATCGGACTCCTGTGCGGATGCGCGTGCCGTCGGGCGCATGAGGTTCCGGGGTGTGTGACCATCCTCGGATGATGACGCCGCCAAGTCGAGCCCGCCCGTCCTGCGGTCACGCGGCATGGACGTGCCGTCAGGCCGCGTCCACGCCCTGTTGCGCGGTGGCGAACAGCCGGCCGCCGATGGCGCGCGCGGTGTCGAGATGAGATGCCGGGGCACCGGCATCGGATGGCAGCAGCAGATCGGTGGTGAGCACGCGCGCGCCGCAATAGCCGAAGATGCCATGGTCGATCTGGGTGCGCATGGCACCGAAATAGCCGTGGCGGGCGTAGGTCCGCAGATCGGCCCCGCCGATCGCGACCAGATGGACGCGCAGTCGGCCCAGTTTTTTCACCAGCCGGCCATCGGGCAGTTCGTCATAGGCCCAGCCATTGGTGAACACCCGGTCGATCCAGCCCTTCAACTGGCCGGGCATCGACCACCAATAGACCGGGTAGACCAGCACCAGGGCATCCGCCCGGTCGATCCGGGCCTGTTCGGCCAGAACATCCGGGGTGGGCGACGCGGCCCGCTGGTTGGCTGCGATGTCGGCGGCGGTGAAGGCCGGGGCGAACCCCTCGGCGGCGAGATCGGCGAGGTCGGCGGTTCGCCCGGCCCCTGAAGACCGCACGCCCTGGGCGAGATGACCGGCCACCGCATGGGTGAGAGAGGCGGGATCCGGGTGGGAGACGACGATGAGCGCATGCATCACGATTGTCCCGTTGGTTGATTGCGACAGGCGATGAGATATTATATACTTTTAGTAAGTTACTTTTGGTATATAGAGCGTGTCAAGCATGAAACCGCCATCACCGATCGCCTCCGGCTTCAAGGCTCCGCGCCGCCGCCTGACACGGGAAGACCGGCTGCGCCAGCTTGTCGACGTCGCATGGCAGGTGGTCGGGCAGGAGGGGACCGATGCCCTGACCCTGGGCCGGCTCGCCGAGCGGGCGGGTGTGACCAAGCCGGTGGTCTATGACCATTTCGGCACCCGCAACGGCCTGCTCGCGGCGCTGTATCAGGATTATGACGCCCGCCAGACGGCGCTGATGGATCAGGCCATCGCCGAGGTCGCGCCCGCACTGGCGCCCCGGGCGCGGGTGATCGCGTCGTGCTATGTCGATTGCGTGCTCACCCAGGGGCGGGAGATTCCGGGCGTGCTCGCAGCGCTTGCCGGCTCGCCGGAACTCGGCGCGCTGAAGCGGCAATATCAACTGGCTTTCATCGACAAGTGCCGGGCGATCCTTGGTCCTTTCGCCGGCCATGGTCCTTTCGCCGGGCGCGCTCTGGATGCGGCGGGGTTCTGGGCGATGCTCGGTGCCGCCGACGGGGTGTCGGATGCCGCGGCTGCCGGCGAGATCACGCCCGACGACGCCAAGGATGCGTTGTTCCGCATCATCATCGCCATGGTCGGTGGCGATGCCGGCGAGGGTGGCGATCACGACCGGGCATAAGACGGATGCGGATGGCTACGGATAAGGCAACCCATCCGGCACTTGCCGCCCGCTTGGCGCGCCATGTACAGTCGGTCGAGAACGCCCCGGAGTGGATATGACCGTGACGATGCCCGCGCTGTACGAAACCGACCTGTTCATCCCCCGCTATCGCCCCGTCGTTCGGGGGGATTGGGATCTGCGCGTGGTGCCGCTGAACGTGGCGCCCGGTTATTGGAGCGGATCGGTGCTGGTGCAGGACATGGCGGTGCTGCTGCGGAACCGGCAGTCGTGGATGTCGACCACGCCGATGGAGATCGAGAGCCAGGAAATCGGTGTGCGGCTGGCATCCGGCCATGTGCTGATCTATGGGCTGGGCATGGGCTGGTCGGCGGTGGCCAGTGCGCTCGTTGATGCGGTGACGGCGGTGACCGTGGTCGAACGTGACCCGGATGTGCGGGCGCTGCATGAAGAGCTTGATATCGTGGCGCAACTGCCGGCGGCGGCGCGGGCCAAGATCCGCATCGTCGAGGGCGATGCCTATAGCTATGTTCCCGACCGGCCGGTCGATCTGCTGATGCCCGATATCTGGCTGCCCCTGATGAATGACGGCCGGGTCGATGAGGTCCGGCGCATGCAGGCCAATGTCGGTGCCACGGCGATCTATTTCTGGGGCCAGGAGCTTGAGATCGCCCGGCATGCGGTTGCCGCCGGCCGGGCGCTGGATGATGACGGCATCGCCCGCACGATCGCGGATTTCGACCTGCCGCTGATCGGGCCTGAACTGCCGGGCTATACCGAAAAACTGGTTGCGGCCACGCACCGGTGGATGCGCGACCGCTGGCTGCCGGGCACCACGGCACCCTGGTGATGCGGGTCAGTCATAGACCAGGGATGGCAGCCAGAGTGCGATGTCCGGCACCGCGATCAGCAGGATGATCATCGCGAAGATGACGCCGACGAAGGGCAGGGCCCCGATGATGACATCGGTGATCGGCCCCGCCGGGCGCACGCCCTGCACGACATAGAGGTTCACACCGATCGGCGGGGTGATCAGGGCCGCTTCCAGCAGCAGGGTCAGCAGGATGCCGAACCAGATCGGGTCATAGCCCATGGCGGTGACCACCGGCACGATGATCGGCACGGTGATCAGCATGATGGAGAAGCTCTCCATGAAGCAGCCGAGCACCAGATAGAACATAACGATGGCCAGGATCAGCGCCGTGGGGCTGAGATCGAGGCTGAGCACGGCATTGGTGATCTGCTGCGAGATGCCGAGGAAGGTCATCACGAAGTTGAGCACCAGGGCGGTGAGCACGATCGCCACCACCATGGCGGTGGTACGCATGGTGCCCTCGATCGCCGCGCGCAGCATGGCCAAGGTCAGGCGCCGCTTCCAGGCCGCAAGCCCTAGGGCCGTGACAACGCCGAAGGCCGCCGACTCGGTGGGCGTGGCTATGCCGGCATAGATGGTGAGCACCACGACGCCGAAGATGATCAGCGGTGGCACCAGATCGGGCAGGCCATTGATGCAGGCCGCCCGGTCGAAGCGCGCCGGATGGCCCCCGGCACGCGGAATGGCGAGGCAGACACCGGCGATCAGCATCATGAACAGCACCGCCAGCACGATGCCCGGCACCATGCCGGCGAGATAGAGCCGCGGGATCGAGGTTTCGGTCAGCACGCCATAGAGGATGAGGGCGACCGAGGGCGGGATGAGGATGCCGAGCGTGCCGCCGGCTGCGAGCGTGCCCAGAAACAGACGCTCATGATAGCCGCGCCGGCCGATTTCGGGGATGGAGACCGTGCCGATGGTGGCGGCCGTGGCGACGCTGGACCCGGATGCGGCGGCGAACAGCGCGCAGGCGCCGATATTGGCATGCATGGTGCCGCCCGGCAGCCAGGACAGCCAGGCGCTGAGGGCCGTGTACATCTTTTCGGCGATGCCGGCACGCAGCAGGATTTCGCCCAGCAGGATGAAGAACGGGATGGCGACCAGCGTGTCCGAGGCCATGGCCTGCCAGGCGACGTCGCCGACCATCCGCTCCAGCGGCACGGTGGTGAAGGTGGTGGCGAGCACCAGCCCCATCATGCCGAGGGCCGCGGTGATCGACACCGAGAGGGCCAGAAGGCCCAGAAGGATCAGAAGGCTTGCCATGATCATCGGCCGGGGCCTTTCTCGGTGTCGCCAGAGCTGATGACCGGTTCCAAGGTTGATGCGACCTCGTCGACGGGGGCGAACAGGGCGGCAGCGCCGGCGCGGTCGCCGGCCCGCAGGCGGCCGATGGCCCGCACCGCCAGCATCAGTGCCGCCAGGACCGTCATCGTCAGACCAAGCGCCCAGATGCCCTGCGGGATCCAGAGGGCCGTGCGCATCGGGGTTACCGAGCGGGCACCGTCGGTGAACGAGGTGATGGCAAGCAGGGTGCCGCGCCAGGCGAGGATGGCGAACACCACCGCCAGGCAGCCCCAGGCGATGAGGTCGAGCCCCACCCGCAAGGGCGGGGCCAGTCGGTCGCGCAGAATGGCGATGCGGATATGGGTGCCGTTCAGCACCGCGGCGGCAAAGGCGGCTGTCGATGCGGCGGCGAAGACATAGCTGGTGATTTCGTCGACCCCGCCGAAGGAATGGTTCAGGAATTTGCGCATCAGGGCCTCGATCGTGATGACGAAGGCCATCACGATCAGCGCCACGCCACCGCCCCAGACCAGCAGGGATGCCGTCCTGTTTTCGATCCGGGATGCGGCGGGGGATTTCGACGGGGTCGACATGGGCCGGCTACTCCGCTGCGGTCAGCGACAGCGCCGCACCGATGGTGGCATTCCACTGTGTGGTGCAGGCAGCCCCGCAACGGGCGGCATATTTCTTGAGCACCACGTCTTCCAGCAGGGCCCGGCGGCGCGCGTCATCGGCGGGCGTGGTTTCGACCAGGGTCACGGATGCCGGCTTGCCATAGGTGCAGGCGGCCCCCTGGCCGGTCAGGCAGGCGAGGCCCTGTTCATTGCTGGCATCGAGCGCGTCCCAGGCCCGGGTGGAAAAGGCTGCGGCCTGTTCGCTCAGAAAGCCGCGGGTCTCGGGCGTGAGGCTGTTCCACTTGTTCGCCCCGATGGCAAGGAAGGCGATGCCGCCCGAGGCCGGCACCTGATAGATGTATTTCACGACATCGGTCCACTGTGCCACATACATCGACAAGGCCCCTGAGACGGCGCAGTCGATGACGCCGCGCTGAAGCGCCGGGGCGACGTCGGGGAAAGGCATCGACACCGGCACCGCGCCCAGCCCTTCCGCCATGTCACCAAGGGTGGTGGAAAACACCCGGATCTTGCGGCCGCGCAGATCGTCGATGCTGGAGAAGGCGTCGCGACAGCCGATGCTCTGGGCGGGGAAGGGATAGCTCGCCAGAAGATGGATGGCGTGAATGCGCGCGAAGGCCTCGCGCATCACCGGCTCGTAAGCCTCGACCATGCGGCGGGTCTCGGTGGCATTGGCGGGGGTGAGCGCCAGATCGATGCCTTCAAAGACCGCATCGCCCGAGGCGATATAGGAATAGGAGCCGAAGCCCAGGTCATAGACGCCGGACTTGATCAGCTTCACCACCTCAAGCCCGCCGAGACCAAGGGTGTTGATGGCCTGAATGTTGCCGGTGATCTGGCCGGGGGATGTCCCGGTCATTGTTGAAAAAGGGAGAGCGGCGTTGCTCGCCTTGAGCCGTTAGGCTCGGGGTGTCGAATC
>NZ_BMDZ01000119.1 GCF_014636235.1 Tistrella bauzanensis | reverse complement strand
GTCACATCACCCGAGGGAATCAGCCCCGCAGCGCGGGGGCAAGCGGACATCGACAGGGTTGGAGCCCATTCTGCAACAGGCTCCCCTATGCCTTTCAAAAGGCGGTCGCGGATGTCGAGGCGCCCATCGACCTGACCTTCGAAACCCGGTGGGATCTGCCATCCTGTGTGCGGTTGCGGATCACCGGCAGCCCCGCGGGTGCGGGCGGCACGGTCTTGTTCGAGACGATGAGCGCGCATATCCTGACGCCTGAAACCGAATGCAGCGCGCATTATTTCTTCGTCAACAGCCGCGATTATGCCGTGGGCGACCCTGAGATCGACGCGCGGGTCCGCGCCTGGCAGCGGCAGGGCTTCGATGTCGAGGACAAGCCGATTCTTGAGGCTCAACAGCGCCGGATCGGCGGTCACGACATCATGACATTGGGGCCGGTGCTGCTGCCCACCGATGCCGGGGCGATCCGGGTGCGCCGCATCCTGGCCGCGCGGATGACGGCCGAGGGGCTGCCCGCCGCTGCCGCGGAGCACGGCGCATGACAGCGGGCCCGATGGCCCCATGACGCTGCGGGTCGACCGCATCGAGCGGCAGACGCCGGACATCCTGTCCTTCCGGCTGGTGGACACGGGCGGCGAGGCGCTGCCCGCGGCATCCGCCGGTGCCCATGTCGACATCCTCACCCCGTCGGGCCAGGTACGGCCGTATTCGCTCTGCGGCGATTTGGCCGACCGCGCCGCCTATCTGATCGCGGTGAAACACGAGCCGGAGGGCCGGGGCGGCTCGGTGTCGATGCATCAAGGCGTGCGGATCGGCGACATGATCCGGGTCGGGCGGCCACGCAACGCCTTTCCGCTCGACGATACCGACGCGCCGGTGGTTCTGCTGGCGGGGGGCGTGGGCGTGACGCCCCTGCTGGCCATGGCCCGGCGGCTGGTGACGGAAAGGTGGGCGTTCGCTCTGCATTATTTCGTGCGCGGGCCGGATCACGTCGCCTTTCGCACGGTGCTGGAACGCGCCGATCTGCGCGCGCATGTGCATCTGCACCAGGGCTGCGGAGCTGAAGAGACCGTGCAGCGTCTCGATACCATTCTGGGCGCGGTGCCGGGGCCGGTGAAGGGTGTCGGCGGGGGCGGGGTCTGGCTCTGCGGGCCACGGCCTTTCATGGCCGCGGCCCGCCAGCTTGCCCAGGGTCGGCTGGCGCCGGGCCGGCTTCATGCCGAGGATTTCGCGGCCCCGGCCGCGCCGGCGCCAGAGGATGGCGAGCGGACCTTCGAGGTGGTGCTGGCCAGATCCGGCCTGACCGTGCGGGTGCCGCCCGGCGTGACCATCGCCCGGGCGCTGGCCGGGGCCGGCATCGCCGTTCTGATGTCCTGCGAACAGGGGATCTGCGGAACCTGCCTCACCCGCGTGCTGGCCGGCCGGCCGGATCATCGCGACCAGTATCTGCTCGACGACGAGAAGGCCGCGGGCGACCGGATGACGCTGTGCGTCTCGCGCAGTCTGGATGCGCGGCTGGTTCTGGATCTGTGAGCCTGGGTCCGCGCTTGTAGAAGAGGGCGCCGCGATCGCCGCGGCGCTCCCGTTGGACGGGATCTGCTTCAGCGGCGGAAGCTCCGGCGCAGGCCGGCCTGTTCCATCAACGGCATGACGCCGCTGTTCCAGCGCTCCAGCCCGTCGTGATAATCCACCCAGGTCAGCAGCGCGCCGGCGACGCCCACGCGCGACAGCATCTCCAGCGTGTCGACGATCTCTTCCGCCGTGCCGACCAGCGGGAAGCCGCCGGCGCCGGCGGCGAAGCGCAGCGAGAAGGTCTCAAGCACGGCGGGCGGCATCAGCTTCGTATTGGCGGCCTGACCGGCCATCCAGCCCGCGAGGGCGGCCTGGTCGCGCTTTTCGACCGCGTAGTGATGCAGATAGGCTTCGGCTTCCTGCCGGGTCTCGCGCTGGACGACATAGGTGTGGATCCACACCTGGACCTCGCGGCCATAATGGTCGCGGGCGAGGGCCTTGTAATCCTCGACCTGTCTGCGGCAGCTTTCCTCATCCTCGGACTTCAGGATGATGAAGCACAGATCGGCATGGGCCGCGGCGAAATGCTGCCCGCGATCGGAGCCGCCGGCGTTCATGATCGGAACATGCGACTGGATCGGCTTCGGCGACGACATGCCCCGGATGACCTTGAAGAAATCGCCGTCGTGATCGAATTCCTCGGTCTCGGTCCACAGCCGCCGCAGCACGGACAGCCATTCCTCCGCGTGATCATAGCGGTGGTCGTGCTCTTTCATCGGGTTTCCGAACATCTCCAGCTCGGCCTTGTTCCAGCCACCGACCACGTTCAGCGCGAAGCGCCCGCCCGAGATATGGTCGATCGTGGCCCCCTGCTTCGCCGCGAGGATGGGGTGAATGGTGGGCACATGAGAGGTGGCGAAGATCGCCGCATAGCTGGTTGCCTGCGCGATGCCGGCGGCGAAGGTATAGGGTTCGAACACCGTGCCCGACGGGTGGTTCGGCTGGTCGGCGACATACCCCTTCCAGCGCGCGAACGGCACGATCGCCTCGAACCCCGCGTCATCGGCCATGACCGCCGATCGCAGCGACTGCGACCAGTTGAGCGGCCTCTGCTCCGGCACCGTCGTCATCGAGGCGCCCTTGCCGTTGATGCAGAAGATCCCGAGCTTCATTTTGTTGTCGTTGTGGATCGGATTGGTGATGTGGGTCATTCCCGGATGCTCCTCCTGTCGTTGATCTGCGTTTATTGCCCGGGGCCTCTTGGGGTGGGGCCAGGGGGTGTCATGGTCAGGGGGTAGTACTCAAGGGGGCGTAGTGGGTCAGGCGGCGGCCGGCGGCAGGGGCGCGCCGATCCGGCGATAGGCGCCGCGGAAATGGATCAGCGGCTCCTCGTCGCCGCCATGCATGGCGACCGGGCGGCCGATCACGATCGAGTGATCCCCCGCCTGGAGCCGTTCGTGCAGCGTGCATTCGATGACGGCCAGCGCCCCCGCGATCTCCACCTGACCGCTGGGGCGGATGCGATGCGCCACATTGCGGAACTTGGCGCCCGACCTGGTGGCGAAGACGTCCGAGATGGCGCGTTGCGACTGCGCCAGATAGTTGATGCAGAACCCGCCCGATCTGAGCACCGCGCCCAGGGTTTCGGAACTGTCGGCGAGGCAGGCCAGGAACAGCGGCGGCGACAGCGACAGCGAGGTGACGCTGGTCAGGGTGAGCCCGTGAAGATGGCCGTCGGTGTCGGTGGCGGTGACCACGGCCACTCCTGATGTGATGATCTGCCGGCTCAGGCGCCGGTCTGGCGCGGCGAGACATAGCCCTTCTGGCCGTCTTCGTTGCCCAGAGACAGGATCGGATCGCCGGGATTTTCCTGCCACAGCAGCGAGCCCATCGCGATGTGCAGCGGATGATCCTGCACGGTCAGAACCGTCCAGCCCTCGGCGCCATGGTAATGCGCGTGTTCCACCCAGCCCGGTGCCGAGAACAGCAGATCGCCGGCCTTCCAGTCGATCCGCTCACCGCCGACGATGCTGTGGCCATAGCCGCGGATGTGATAGTTGATCGAGGCCGAGATGTGGACATGACCGCGTGCGCCGGCATAGGGCGGCGTGCCGGGCGCGGCACCGCCATAGGTGGCGAAATGAACGGGCGTGGTGCCCTGCCGCCGCTCGGTCGCGGGGTTGTAGAGCAGCCAGATGTTGCGCTTCGCGGGGTCGTTGTTGTCGCCGGCATGGATCGGCAGATAGGGCGCCATGTCCTTCCACGCCCAGTGGCGCGGCGGATTGGCGACCGGCTCGATATCGGTCAGATATTCGTATCCGCGCAGATCGGCAGCGGTGGCCAGACGATGCGCCGGCGCGTTCAGCCGGTTATAGCGCGCGCCAAGGTCGCCGGTAACCGACACCGCGGGCTTGCGGGGAACGGCCAGGGTGCCCGCGGGCAGCGTCTCGGCCCAATAGCCGCCGCTGCGCCGCAGAAGCGGTGCATTGGAATAGCTGAGCCAGACCCAGGGCGTGCGGCCGGTGTTGTGATGGCTGCAGACCTGCATCGGCGGCACGGTCCAGACGTCGTGCCGCTCGACCCGGAATGCCGTGCCCACATGCACGGTCCCTTCGCCTGAGATGGTGGTCTCCAGCAGGGCGTGGTTGCCCCGTCGCGGCGGGGTGCGCTCGCCGGGCTTGAGCACGTGGATGGTGACCTCGGTGACCGGCGTCAGGCTGGGGATGCCGTCGGTCGCGCGCGGATGCACCACGCTGGCGGCGCGCAAGCCGGCGACCGGCGTCTCATCCAGCAGACGGTCGACCTCGCGCTCGATAGCCTCTTTGGGCACCAGCAGCGGCGCCCAGGGCAGATCGGCGACCGCGGCGGCGGTCGAGGGGGTGGCAAAACCGAAATCGGGCATCATGTCCTCCCGTTCTTGTTCTCATGCGGCTGGTTCTCATGCGGCAGGTTCTCATGCGGCGGACTGTAGTCAATCGACTACAGTCCGTTATAGTTGTAGTCGGTGGACTACATGGCGTAAACAGTTTGTTGCGCCGGGGGCCGGCCACCGGCACCGGAGCGGCAAACAGAGGAGCGACCATGGCGGGCCACAGACCGCAGGGCAGGGAAGAAACCCGTGACGCGCTGGTGCGGGCGGCGGATGCGCTGTTCGCTGAGAAGGGGCCGAATGCGGTGACGGTGCGCGAGATCGCCGCGCGGGCCGAGGTCAATCATGGCCTGGTGCATCGGCATTTCGGATCGAAGGAGGCCCTGCTCGACGCGGTGCTCGACCGGCATATGGCGGCATTCAAGACCGCGCTCCGCTCCGCCGGCACCATCGACGAGGCGATCCCGGTGCTTCAGGCGGTGCAGCAGGACCGTCCGGGCTTCGCGCGGATGATGGCCTTCCTGATTCTGGAACGGCGCGCGACCGAAGATTTCACCCGGCCGGCCGGCGGCACGGCGGACCTGGCCGACATCATCCGCAGCGGCGGCCCCGCCGATGACGATGCCGCACGCGCCGCCGCCGCCATGGTGACCGCCTTCAGCCTGGGCTGGACCCTGTTCCGCGACTTCACGGTCACGGCCGCCGGCTGCCGGCAGAGCCCGGGCGACATGAACCGGATGGCGATGGCGGCCCTGCTGGCCCTGGCCCGGCCGCCGGCGGAACCGCAGGGGCCGGAACAGAGGCCGGAACAGGGGTTGGAAGGGGGGCCGGAGGTGTAGCCCCGCTACATCAGGCTGGGGATCAGCAGCGAGATGATCGGGAAGGCCATCAGCAGCGCGACCACGACCACCTCCAGCACCAGAAAGGGCGCGATGCCGGCGAAGACATCGCGCAGCGGCACATCGTATTCCCGCGGGATCGCCGCCTTGACCATGAAGGCGTTCAGGCCCAGCGGCGGGGTGACCAGTCCGATCTCCAGCATCTTCACGAAGATGACCGCATACCAGATGATGTCGAAGCCAAGTTCCTCGACGATCGGCAGGGTGACCGGCACCAGCAGCAGAAGAATGCCGGTTGGATCCAGGAACATGCCCATGACGGTCAGCAGCGCGACGATCGCCAGCATGGTTTCCCAGCGGCCCAGATCGGCGGCGGCGGTCAGGCTCAACAGATCGGCCGTGAGGTTGGAACTGGCCACCAGCGAGATCATCACCTTGGCGCCGAAGGCCATCACGAACAGCAGCGCCGATTGCAGCGCCGCCTCTCTGACCGCACCGGCCAGCGAGGCGAGATTGATCCTGCGCCGCGCCACGCCGATCAGGGTGGCGACCAGCACGCTGACCGCCGCGGCCTGGATCGTGCTGAACAGGCCGGTGAAGACCCCGACCGCGATGATCGCGAACAGCAGCGTCGCGGGCCACAGACCGATGACGGCCCGCAGTTTTTCAGCGGCGGTCACCCGCTCCGCCCGCCGGGGTGCGGCCTCTGGGCGCAGCCTCACCCAGATCTGAACCGTGATGAAATAGCCGAGCAGCGTCAGCAGCCCGGGCAGGATTCCGGCCAGCAGCAGCTTGCTGACCGACACCTCGGCCAGAATGGCGAACAGCAGAAACGGGATGCTGGGCGGGATCATCGATCCCACCGTGCCGCCCACCGCGACGGTGCCGGTGGCGAGCCGGCGGTCATAACCATGCGCCATCATCTCGGGCACCGAGATCCGCCCCATCGCGGCGGCGCAGGCGAGGCTGGAGCCCGACAGCGCCGAGAAGCCGCCGCAACCGCAGATGCAGGCCATGGCCAATCCGCCCGGCATCCGCCCGACCAGGGTCCGCATCGACCGGAAGACGTCGGTGGTGATGCCGGCCTGGTGTGCGACCACCCCCAGCAGGATGTAGAGCGGAATCGTGCTGAGTTCATAGCTGTGGACGAAGCGGAACGGCACGTCGGCCAGGATCGAGGTCACCGGCCGGATCGCCGCCGCCAGATCCAGTCCGATGCCCGGATCATAGCCATAGATGCCGATCAGGCCGGCGATCGCGCCGATCAGCAGGGCATAGGCGATCGGCACCCGGATCGCGACCAGCAGCATCGACAGGCCGAAGGCGGCACCGGTCAGAAGACTTGGGGTCATGGACGATCGTCCTCCGCTGCCATGCGCCGGGCGGCTTCGTGCGGCCGGACCAGGTCGACCAGACAGGCCAGGACGCCGCCGGCGGTGCCGAGCAGCACCATGGCGCGGGCCGGCCATTCGGCCAGTTCAATGAACCCGATATTGACGGAGTGGTTCAGGATCGCGCGATCCAGCGCGAACCACGCCGCCCAGCCGAGCGCGCCATATGTGATCAGGCCGCAGAGCGCCGTCACCACGTCCAGCGGCCGCTGGACAGCCGCCGGCAGATGCCGGGTCAGCGCATCGACCGTGATGTGCCGGCGGTGCAGCACCAGCAGCACCTGCGGCAGGAAGGCGACCACAACCATGGCCTCTGCGACCAGCAGATCCTCGTCGGGCATCGCATGGCCGATCAGGCTTGAGAGCACCGCCACGCCGACATAGAGGGCGCAGAAGGCGAGGGCCGCCGAAATCACCCAGCCGATCGCGGCTTCCCCGCGTGTCACGATATATCCAGACATCACGCGAACCCGATCTCACTGCCGGGCCCAGGGATAGCCGTTTGCCTGAAGCTCGGCGGCATAGGCTTTCTGCAGCGCCTGAAACTGCTGCAGCACGCCCGGATCGCCGCGATCCAGAAACGCCTCGACCGTGTCCTGCCCGGCCGCCGTCAGCCGGTCGTGGTCGGCATCGGGCAGGGTGTGGAAGGTCACGCCATGATCGGATGCCAGTTCCGTCTTGATCTGATTGAAGCTTTCCAGGCTGTAGCGGGCATAGTCGACGGAATAGGCCTCGCCCGCCTGCACCAGAACCATCTGCAATGCCGGTGTCAGCCGCTCGAACTTGCGCTTGTTCATCACCAGACCGAAGGCGAGGTTCTGGCCGAAATCGAGCATGGTCACATGCGGTGCGACCTCATATTGCCGATAGGGCAGGATGGTCGGTACATAGGTCTGGGCGCAGGCGATCAGCCCGCGGTCCAGCGCCTGATACACGTCGGGCGTGGTCACCGACACCATCACGGCGCCGAAGGTTTCGAAGGCCAGCGAATGGGGCGGGTTGGCGCGGATCTTCATGCCGTCGAGCTGATCGAGCGAGGTCAGCGGCTCCTTGCAGATCAGAACCACCTCGGTCGTGGTCGAATTGGCCAGAAGCACGGTGTTCTGGGCGTCGAATTCGCCCTTCACCACCGGGTTGGTCCGGACCAGTTCCATCATGCTGGCATTGCCGACCCAGGGGTCGGTGCTGCCGACCGGCAGGTCGCCGACGCGGTAGTTGAACAACTCGGCCGGCGTATAGACGGCGATGAACGATCCCAGATCCGCCACCCCGTCACCGACGCCGCGCAGCACGTCCTTGGCCGCGATCAGCGCGCCGCCGAAGGTGATGCGGATGTCCAGCTCGCCGCCCGATGCCTCGCGCACCCGCTCGGCATAGGCCTTCAGCAGATCGGCCTGCCATCCCCGGTCAGGGCCGTATTGTGTCAGCGACAGCGATGTCCTGGCCGCGGCCTCGCTCGCCGGCAGCCCCAGCGCCAGCACGCATGCCATCGCCGCCGTCGTCACGGATGTCTTCATGATGTCCTCCCGTCGGGTTCTGCTGCGTTGCGACCCGTCATCAGAACCAATGTCAGAACCACCGGGGGAATCGTTGAAAACTTCGGAAAGTCTCTTTTTCAGGAGCCTGTTGCAGAATGGGTCTTCGGAATGTGTCGCGATCGCAGTGAGATCCGCCCTTGAGCCTGCGGCCGGCGCCTGA
>NZ_BMDZ01000118.1 GCF_014636235.1 Tistrella bauzanensis | reverse complement strand
GGACGGGCCGCCTCACGCCGTCCCAGGCGACGGTGACGCTCTAAACCAGCCCGCCGCGCTCATTGCGCGACAGCCTCTTAGGATATCTTGCCGGGTATACGGACGGCGACAAAGTTTTCACTTATTATAATATAGATAGTGCCGATGACCAGAAGTGGCTGCCTGAGACCTTCTGTGTCAATGCCTCTGATATTCCCTCCGGAAAAAAAATCAGGCTAATGCATGCCGAGACGGGCCAATATATTGCCTCTTTGGCTTCGAATATATTCGCCATAATTTTAATGGCCTCCTATGGGTCTGATCAGATCGAAAGCTATTCATTGACTGAACGGTCGGGGGGATATCTGATATCAAATTCTGTTGGTTATTACCTGTCCTATGACCACGACCGCGATGTGCTCGCGATGTCCACGGATCCTGACAGCGAAGACTGCATCTGGGACTTCGAGACATTGGGAACGAAGTCCGGTTTCTATGTGAAGGCCCGTCGCAGCGGGCCCTATGGCACGCATCTCTACTGGAATGGCAGTCAGTTCGGACTCTATGGCATCGCCTCTGATGATCAAATCTGGGTCGCACAGCTCGCCTGACAGATAACGAGGCCGGCCGGGTCAACGCTCGGCCGGCGGCTCGTGTTTAACGGCCCTGGCCACCGCCTCCGGATGCTCCGGCGCCCAGTCGGCCCAGCGCGGGCGGTCGATCGAGAACAGGTCGGTCGTCCGCGCATACCAGCCGCCGCCATGCATGCGGCCGATAAGGCCCAGCGCGGGCGTGTCGATGTGGTGGCGGGCGGCGTCGAGCACGGCATCGTCGCGGACATGGGCGACCAGCACCTCGCCCAGCACGATCGCCTGACGGGGGCCGGTGGTGATGGCGGTGTGCAGGCGGCATTCGAAGGCGACGGCAGCCGCCGCGATGCGCGGCGGGCGGATCGCGGTGGAGGCGATGGTGTCGAGACCGGCCAGCGCCAGTTCGTCCACGCCCGGCGGGGCGTCGATGCAGGTGATGTTCATCTGCGGCGCCAGATCCTCCGACACCAGATGCACCACGAATTCGCCGGTCGCCAGGATGTTGGCGGGGGTGTCCTTGAAGCGGTCTTCCGGGTGGCGGAGCATGCCCACCGCCAGGATCGGCGGCTCGTGCCCCATGCAGTTGAAGAAGCTGTAGGGGGCGGCATTCACCCGGCCCTCGGCCGACAGCGAGGTGACCCAGGCGATCGGGCGCGGCGTGATGGTGGAGCCGAGGATCTTGTAGCGGTCGGGTGCCGCCATGCGGCGCATGTCGAATTCCATCGGACCCCCTGGTCATGGCAACGCGGCCGGCAGTCAGTCCCGGTGATAGGGATGGCCGTCCAGAATGGTTTGTGCACGATAGATCTGTTCGGCGATCAGTGCACGCACCAGCATATGGGGGAAAGTGAGCCGGCCCAGCGCCACGACCAGATCGGCCTGATCGCGCAGGCCCGCGTCCAGCCCGTCGGCACCGCCGATGATCAGCGCTACCTCGCGCCGGCCGGCCTCGGCAAAGCCCCCCAATGCGCCGGCGAAGCCCCGGCTGTCGAGCAGCCGGCCGCGTTCGTCCAGCGCCACCAGAGCGGCGCCGGCAGGCAGTTTCGCGCGGATCGCCTGGGCTTCCTCGGCTTTCAGGGCATCGCTCTGCAGCGTCGCCTTGCGGGCCTGAACCTCGACCAGCGTGAACGGCCAGCGCAGCCGGCGGACATAATCGTCCACCAGCGCCGCTTCCGGGCCGCCGCGGGCACGGCCGACGGCGACCAGGGTGATGCGCAGAACCAGGCTCATCGGCCGGTCCCCGGCAGGTTACCGGGGCGGCGGATCACTCCGCGACGCGCTGCGATCCGTCGCCGGGAAGGTTGGCGCCCCACATCTTTTCCAGATTGTAGAACGCGCGCACTTCCGGCCGGAACAGATGCACGACCACCGGACCCGCATCGACCAGAACCCAGTCGGCGAGCGGCAGGCCCTCGGTCAGCGGCAACTGGTCGCCGGTGGCCTTGATGCGCATTTCCAGCTTTTCAGCGAGCGAGGCGACATGACGGCTCGACCGGCCACTTGCGACCACCATGTAGTCGGCGAAATCGGTCTTGCCGGCAAGGTCGATGACCACGACGTCCTCGGCCTTGTCGTCGTCCAGCGAGGCGCGGACCAGATCGAGCACCTGGTCGGCGTCGAGCAGTACCGGCGGGATCACCGGTACCGTGATGGGACTGTCGGTCTGCAACAGAGCGAACCTCATCAAGCGTTGGCGGGGGCGGGGGCGGTGCTCATGCACCGGAAAGCCCGCAGGCGCCATGATTTAACCATAGCAGGCATCGCCGGTTTTCGCGACGGTGATCCGTCGCGGTCAACCATGCCTGTTCCTGTGGCCGGCCTCTGGCCCGCCGGATGCCGCGGGTGCCGGGCCTATGCGGCCACGGGGCGGGCGTCCTTCGGGCCGGGGTTTGCGGCCTTCGCGTATTTCGGTCGCCGAGCGCGGATCCAGCCGGGCATGCAGCAGGATCCAGGCCGGCGGGTCCAGGCGTGCCAGCCGGCCGGCCCGGTGTTCGGGCAGGCGGTGGTGCGCCAGCGTGCGGGCGGCCCGTCCGGCCATGGCACGGATGCCATAGCCCGGCCGGTCGATGACGGCGATCGGCACCATCCGGGCCAGCCGCCGCCAGCCGCCCCAGCGATGCAGATCGGTGAGGCCATCGGCGCCCATGATCCAGACGAAGCGGATCCTGGGAAACCGGCGGCGGAGTGCGGCCACGGTATCGACGGTGAAGCGGGTGCCGAGCGCCGCCTCGGCCGTGGTGATGCGCAGCCGCGGATGACTGGCCATGGCCCTGGCGCCGGCGACCCGGTCGGGCAGGGGGGCGGCCATGCGGCCGGCCCTGACCTTCAGCGGGTTGCCGGGGCTGACCAGCCACCACACCTCGTCCAGCCGAAGCCGGCGCAGTGCCGTCAGCGCCACATGAACGTGGCCTTCATGGGTGGGATCGAAAGATCCGCCATAAAGGCCCACGGTCATGGCGGGGCCACGGCCGGCCACCCGCCACAGCGGGTCGCCACCGGCGGCGGCACCCCGCCGCCGGTCAGGCGCGAAGCGTGCCCTGGCCGCGAACGACATATTTGAACGTTGTCAGTTGTTCCACCCCCACAGGGCCGCGGGCGTGCATCCGTCCGGTCGAGATCCCGATTTCCGCCCCCATGCCGAATTCGCCACCATCGGCGAACTGGGTGGAGGCATTGTGCATGACGATGGCGCTGTCCACCTCGGCCAGAAAGCGTTCGGCGGTGGCGGCATCATCGGTGACGATGCTGTCGGTGTGATGCGAGCCATAAGCCTCGATGTGGTCGATGGCACCGGCCACGCCATCGACGACGCGGGCCGAGATGATCGCATCCAGATATTCGGTCCGCCAGTCGGCCTCGGTCGCCGGCACCACCCGGGCATCCGCCGCCTGAACCGCGGCGTCGCCGCGCACCTCGCAGCCGGCATCCAGCAGCGCGGTCACGATCGGCGCCAGCATGACGGGCGCTGCGGCCCGGTCGACCAGCAGGGTTTCGGCCGAGCCGCAGATACCGGTGCGGCGCAGCTTGGCGTTGATCACGATCGCCTGGGCCATCTCAGGATTCGCGGCGCCATCGACATAGACATGGCACAGGCCCTCCAGATGGGCGAAGACCGGCATCCGCGCCTCGGTCTGCACCCGCTCGATCAGCGACCGGCCGCCGCGCGGCACGATCACGTCGATCAGGCCGACGGCAGCCAGCATGGCGCCCACGGCAGCCCGGTCGGTGACCGGCACCAGTTGCACGGCGTCGGCGGGCAGGCCGGCCGATGCCAGCCCCGCCACCATCGCCGCATGGATGGCGCGCGAACTGTTGAAGCTTTCCGAGCCGCCGCGCAGGATCACGGCATTGCCGGCCTTCAGGCACAGTGCGCCGGCATCGGCGGTGACGTTGGGGCGGCTTTCATAGATCACGCCCACCACGCCCAGCGGCACCCGCACCCGTGCAATGTGCAGCCCGGTGGGGCGGTCCCATTCCTCCATCACCCGGCCGACCGGATCGGCCAGCGCCGCCACATCCTCTATACCGCGGGCGATCGCCTCGATCCGGCCCGCGTCCAGGGCCAGCCGGTCGAGCAGCGCGCCGGTCAGGCCGCGATCGCGGGCGGCAGCCATGTCGGTGGCGTTGGCCTCAAGGATCGCGTCACGGCCGGCACGGATCGCCGCCGCCGCCGCCTTCAGGCCCGCGGTCTTGGCGTCGGGGGCCGTCTGCGCCAACTGACGCTGTGCCGCACGGGCGCGGGCGCCCATATCGGCGATCAGGGCTTCAGGGGTGGTGGTCGCCGGCGTGACGGTGGCCGGGTCCGGAATGTTGGTGGCCGGGGTGGTGGCGACGCCGGGGTTGGCGGTGGTCAGGCTGTCGGTCATCACACAGAGGCCTCCTCTTCGTCGCCAGCGGCGTGGAATACCAGATCGTCGCGGTGGATCATCTCATCCCGGCCGCGAAACCCCAGAATCTGTTCGATCTCGGCCGAGCGGTGGCCGGCGATCGCGCGGGCATCGGCATCGCCATAGGCGGCCAGCCCGCGGGCGATCTCGCGGCCCTGGCCATCGAGCACCGCGACCGCGTCGCCGCGATCGAACTGGCCGTCGACCATGCGCACACCTGCCGGCAGCAGGCTGCCGCCGCGGGCCAGGGCGCGCACCGCGCCGTCATCGACGCTGAGCGCGCCGCGCGGGCTCAGCCGGCCGCCGATCCAGCGCTTGCGCGCGGTGTGGGGGGTGGTTTCGGGGTCGAACCATGTCGCGCGGCCGCCGCTTTCCACAGCAGCCACCGGGTGCAGCGGATGGCCGGGCGCGATCACCATGGCGCAGCCCGCAGCACCGGCGACCCGCGCCGCGGCAAGCTTGGTCGCCATGCCGCCCGATCCCACCGCCGAACGGGCGCCGCCACCCATGGCCATGATCTCAGGGGTCAGGCGGGTCACGCGTGGAATATGCAGGGCGGCGGGGTCGAGCCCGGGATCGGCGGTATACAGCCCGTCGATATCCGAGAGCAGCAGCAGCAGATCGGCCGAGGCCATTTCCGCCACCCGCGCCGACAGCCGGTCGTTGTCGCCGAAACGGATTTCGGCGGTGGCGACCGTGTCGTTTTCGTTGATCACCGGCACCGCGCCCAGCTTCAGCAGCGTGGCCAGCGTCGCGCGCGCATTCAGATAGCGCCGGCGCGCCTCGCTGTCTTCAAGCGTCAGCAGCACCTGGGCCACCGGCAGATGATAGGCGCCAAGCACGGTTTCATAAGCATGGGCCAGCCGGATCTGGCCGGCCGCTGCCGCGGCCTGCTTTTCTTCCAGGCGCAGCACGCCCGCCCCCAGCCCCAGCAGCCGGCGGCCCAGCGCGATCGCGCCCGACGAGACCACGATCACGTCCTGACCGCGGCCGCGCAGGCGCGCGATGTCGGCCGCCAGGCTTTCAAGCCATGGCTGACGCAGCTGCCCGGTCGCATCGTCGACCAGCAAAGCCGAGCCGACCTTGATCACCACCCGCCGCGCCGCCGACAAGCCGGCTGCCGCGGGTGACAGCGCGTCGCTCAATGCCGCCTCCCTTTGGCGGGGTCGTCCACGACGGTGCCGTCCGTGCCGGCATCGTCTTCTTCGTCGTCGTCGTCGTCGATATCGTCTTCGTCGTCGATGTCGTCATCCTCATCGACGTCGTCGTCATCGATGTCATCGTCGTCGTCTTCGTCGTCTTCGGCGATGTCGTCGTCATCCTCGACGTCATCGTCGTCTTCGTCTTCGTTCCAGTCGTCGTCCCAATCCTCGTCCGAGGCGGTGACCACCAGACGATCGGCCTCCAGGCCGTCGACCAGGTCTTCGTGGCTGTCGAACAGATCGGCATTGCCGGCGCCGGCTCGGCCGCCGGCGGGGGTGTCTTCCGGGTCGGGCAGGCGCAGCAGGGGCGCACGCTTCTGGCCGCTCGCATCCACCGCCTCGTCGACCACGCCCAGCACCCGGCGGCGCTGATTGCGGGCCTCGATCTCGGCCTCGCGCACCGCCATGACATGGGGCATCAGCGCGTGCAGCGCCTCGGGCACGCCGCGGCGCGAGATGGCCGACAGCGCCAGCACCGGCCGGCCCAGCTCTTCCTCGACATAATCCTTCACCAGTTGGATGGTGTCGTCATCCAGCGCGTCGATCTTGCTCAGCGCGATGATCTCGGGCTTGTCGGTGATGCCGTGGCCGAAGGCCTCCAGCTCGCCGCGCACGATGCGGTAATTCTCGACCGGATCCTCGGCGGTGGCGTCGAGCAGATGCAGCAGCGCTCCGCAGCGTTCCACATGGCGCAGGAAGCGGTCGCCCAGCCCGTGGCCCTCATGCGCGCCTTCGATCAGGCCGGGAATGTCGGCCAGCACGAATTCATCGTCGCCCACCCGCACCACGCCCAGATTGGGATGCAGGGTGGTGAAGGGGTAATCGGCGATCTTGGGGCGGGCGGCGGTCACCCCGGCCAGGAAGGTCGATTTGCCGGCATTGGGCAGGCCGACCAGACCGGCATCGGCGATGATCTTCAGCCGCAGCCACAGCCAGCGTTCCGGGGCCTCGGTCCCCGGATTGGCCCGGCGCGGCGCCTGGGTGATCGAGGATTTGAACCGCGCATTGCCGAAACCGCCGCTGCCGCCATCGGCCAGCAGCACCCGCATGCCGGGCTCGGTCAGGTCGATCAGCATCCGCTCGCCACGCTCGTCCCAGATCTGGGTGCCGACCGGCAACTGGATCACGACATCCTCGCCGCGCGCGCCATGGCGGTTGCGGCCCATGCCGTGGGTGCCGCGACGGGCCTTGAAATGCTGCTGATAGCGGAAATCGATCAGCGTGTTCAGGTTGTCGACCGCAACCGCGATCACCCGGCCGCCATTGCCGCCGTCGCCGCCATCGGGACCACCGAACTCGATATACTTCTCGCGCCGGAAACTGACGCAGCCATTGCCGCCATCGCCGCCGCGGATATAGATCTTGGCCTGGTCGAGGAACTTCACGGGGGCGCGACTTTCGATGGCATCAGTGCAGAGGGCAGGCCGGCCGGACAGGGCGGGTCTGCCGAAAGATCTGGACGTGACGGATATCTGGTGGCGACGGGGCCCGGTATGAAGGGGCCGGCTTGTGTGGACTGGTCGGCAGGTCGGGACCGGCGGGCAGGCCGGTATCGCCATGGGCGGTGGTGTCGCAACACGAACAGAGGGGGATGGCCGGGCCATCCCCCTCGTCTCGCAGGCCCGGTGCCATCCACACCCGGCTCCGGCGGGCCGGATCAGGCGTCGAATGGCGCGGGCATGTCTCGCGTCGGGCGGCTGGCCTGGATCAGGCCTGCGCCGGCTCGACGTGAATGATCGTGCGGTCGTCGCGGCCACGCGTGAACGACACGGTGCCCTCGATCAGCGCGAACAGAGTGTGGTCGCGGCCCATGCCGACATTGCGGCCGGGATACCACTTGGTGCCGCGCTGACGGATCAGGATGTTGCCGGGGATGACGGCTTCGCCGCCAAACTTCTTGACGCCCAGGCGCCGGCCGGCACTGTCGCGACCGTTGCGGGAACTGCCGCCTGCCTTTTTATGTGCCATCTCGGAGACCTCCGTGATGCCCGGGACCAGTCATCAATGCCGGTCGCGCGGGTGTCGGTTGATGCTGATATCCGGGCGGTCAGGCCCGGACGTGGCCTTGGGATCGATGCGGACGCGGCACGGATGCGCCAGCGTCCCGCGCCGGTCGTCAGGCCGAAATTGCGGTGACGCGGATCTTCGTCAGGCTCTGACGATGACCGTTCAGGCGGCGATAGCCCTTGCGGCGCGTCTTCTTGAAGATCAGCACCCGGCGGGTGCGGACCAGATCAACGACCTCGGCCGTGACCTTGGCGCCGGCAACGATCGGAGCACCGATCTTCACGCCATCGGCGTCGCCGACCATCAGCGGCTCGAACTCGATCGTGCCGCCAGGCTCGATGCCGAGCGTCTCGACGGCGATGATGTCGTTCTCCGCGACCTTGTACTGCTTGCCGCCCGTCTTGATGACCGCGAACATGATCGATCTTCCCGATAGTCGTCGTCGCGCGGGCCGGCCGGGAGCCGCAGAGTGCGGCCCGCTCAAGCCCATGGCCCACGCGGAACAGTTGGAGTGGTTGCACCCGCCAGAGCCCCGGCTCCGACCAGCCCGCCCTGGGGCGGATCGGTCCGTGGTGCGGACGAAAGCGACCGGGTCGGCGCCGACTTGTGATCGCCGCCGCTGCCCGGGACCACGCGACTATATTGGCCGCGCGTGCTTTGTCAACAGCGACGGGCAGATAACCCAGGGCAATCGGGTGAAACTGTGCGTGACAGGGCGGAAAAAGTCTGAATCTCTCGTTGTCGACCTTTTTGGC
>NZ_BMDZ01000117.1 GCF_014636235.1 Tistrella bauzanensis | reverse complement strand
TACGATCCTCCGTCGTCTTCGCAAACCACAGAGAATCACAAGCCGCTGAAATCACTCAACATAATTTTCGGTTGGGCTCTGAGCCATAGGTGAAACTGTCGGCTGCGGCAGGAGCCGCGGTAAGAACGGCAGCAAGCAGACCGGCTGCCAGCGCCCCGGGCATGAGGGCACGTTTGCGGCCGCGCAACGCGGAAGCATGATGGCGCATCTGAGTTCCCTGTCAGGAAAGGTGCCGGTTGCTCCGGCATCGCATGATCCATTTGTGCCCAGCCCGAAAAGAAAGTCAACAATATTGACTATGTGAATTTGGGCCATGCCCACAGGGCCTTACGTCCCAGTGCCTAGCTGCGGCGCCGTCGATGGGCGGCGCCCTGGCCGATCGCGCTGTCGATGCCGGCATCACGTGCCAGCGACAACAGATCCACCAGCATGTCGAGGCGGTCGCTGCCGATCACCGCGCCGATATCGGCTTCGGCCCGTTTCAGCGCGCGGATGCCCATCGCCAGCAGCACACCGCCCGCTTCCGTGACGGTCACGATCCGGCTGCGGGCATCATCCGGGTCCGCGACGAAGCATACAAAGCCATGCTCTTCGAAACTGGCCACCAGCTTGCTCATCGCCTGCTTCGATATCCCGGCCCGCACCGCCATGTCGGTGATGGTGGCACCTTCGAACCGCATGGTTCTGAGGACATGGGTATGGGCCGCATTCAGCATCGGATAGCCGCTGTCGCGCAGATACTGCAGCGCGCGACGGTCGAAGGCCATATGCACTTCATCGAGCAGCCGCCCCAGATTGCGCTGCCGGAAATGCTCCAGGTCATCGCCCCGCAGCATCCCCGGGTCGTGCGTGTCACCATCCATGTCGCTTGCTTTGTCCCTGTTGCCCAGTTAGTAAACTATATTGACTATATTGCCCTGCCCGCAACCCCGGAGGCACGATGCCATGGGCCTGCAGATCATTGCCGCTCTGAACGACCAGCACCCGACGCATACCGCATGGCGGCGCGATCTGCACGCTCATCCTGAAATCGGCTTCAACGAAACCCGCACAGCCGCCTTCGTGGCGACACAATTGCGGGCGGCGGGCTTCACCGTCACCACCGGCATCGCCGAAACCGGGGTGGTCGGCACCCTGCGCACCGGCGATGGCCCGTCGATCGGCCTGCGCGCCGATATGGATGCCCTGCCGATGGCCGAAGAGGCCGACCGGCCATGGGCATCGCGCCATCCGGGGCTGTTCCATGGCTGCGGCCATGACGGCCACACCGTCTGCCTGCTGGCCGCGGCCCGCCATCTGGCCGAAACCCGCCAGTTCCGCGGCACGCTGACGGTGATCTTCCAACCGGCAGAGGAAGGCCTGGGTGGCGGCCGCCGGATGGTGGATGAGGGGCTGTTCGAGCGCTTCCCCTGCGACAGCATTTTCGGCTTTCACAACATGCCGCTTCTGCCCTTCGGCACCGCCAGCGTCCGCAGCGGCCCGGCAATGGCATCCTTCGATGAATTCAAGGTGGTGATGACCGGGCGCGGCGGCCATGCCGGCATGCCGCACACCACCCGCGACCCGGCCCTGGCCCTGGCAGAGGCCGCCTGCGCCCTGCAGGGCCTGGTATCCCGCGAGGTCAGCGCCCATGCGGCGGCGGTGCTGTCGGTGACCCAGATCCATGTCGGCACCACCCATAATGTGGTGGCGGATGCGGGCTGGCTGGGCGGGACGGTGCGCGCGCTGGATGACGATGCCCGCGGCCTGCTTGAACGCGGCCTCGCCCGGGTCTGCACCGGCGTGGCCGCGGCCCGTGACGTGACAGCAGAGGTCACCTATCAGCGCGGCTATCCGGTGCTGATCAACGATCCCGACCAGACCGCCTTTGCCGCGTCGATCCTGGGCGATCTGTTCAAGGATGGGTTCCAGCCGGATTTCGCGCCGCTGATGGCGGCGGAAGACTTCGCCTTCATGCTTCAGAAGCGCCCGGGCGCCTATCTGCTGTTCGGCCAGGGTGGCGAGGGCGGCTGCATGGTCCACAACCCCCATTACGATTTCGACGATCGTCTGATCCCGATCGTGGCAACCGCTCTGGTGCGGCTGGTCGAGGCCCGCCTGGCCTGATCCCGGGGGCGGCGCCATACGCCAAACGGCCGGCCGCGCCCCTGAGAAGGCACGGCCGGCCGCTGTCGTGAATATCCACCGCCAGGGCGGGGAATGCCGGCGCTGAGAATACCGGGCGTCAGGACGCCTTGGGCATCTCGCCGACATAGGTCGATTCCGGCCGGATCAGGCGGTTCTTGTCGGCCTGTTCCAGAATATGAGCCGACCAGCCGGCCATGCGCGCCAGACCGAAAGTGGGGGTGTAGAGGTCGGTTGGGATGCGCACGCCGCGCAGCACCGCCGCCGCCCAGAATTCGACGTTCGGATACAGGTTGCGGCCGGGCTTGTATTCCTTCAGCAGCCGCACCGCGGTTTCTTCCACATGCACCGACAGGTCGAACCACGGATCCTCGCCGGCGAAGCTGTCGGAGACCAGACGCAGCGCCACGGCGCGCGGGTCCATGGTCTTGTAGACCCGGTGGCCGAAGCCCATCAGCCGCTCACCGCCCTCGATCTGGCCACGCAGCCAGGGCTCGGCGTTCTCCTTGGTGCCGATCTCTTCCAGCATGGTGTCGACTTCCGACGGCGCGCCGCCATGCAGCGGGCCCTTCAGCGCACCGATGGCGCCGGTGATTGCCGAGGCGATGTCGGAGCGGGTCGAGGTGATCACCCGGCCGGTGAAGGTCGAGGCATTGAGGCCGTGTTCCGCGGTCAGGATGATATAGGCATCCAGCGCGCGGGTATGCACACGGGTCGGCTTCTCGCCATGGAGCATATAGAGATAGTTTGCGGCATGACCGAGGCTCTCATCCGGCTCGATCGGGTCGCGGCCGGTGTTCAGCGCATGGCGATAGGCGATGATCGTCGGCGCCTTGGCCAGAATATCCGATGCCTGTTCGAAGGTCGGCGGCCAGGCATAGCCGCGATTGCCGATCGCTGATGTCGCGGTCCGCAAGACGCTCATCGTGTCGGTCTCAGGGGGCAGCGCCGCGATGATCGTCTTCAGATAGTCGGGCAGCTTGCGACGCGCCGCCAGTTCAGCGCGGAAGGCTTCCGATTCCTGTTCACTGGGCAGATGACCGCGCCAGAGAAGGTGAACGACGTCCTCATACGTCCGCGAGATGGCAAGATCCTTCGCCCAGTTCCCGCGATAAACCAGATATCCGTTGGTCCCGTCGACAAGCGACAGATCCGTCTCAGCGACGACAATCCCTTCCAGACCTGCATTGATCGTCACGCTCAAATCCTCTCCAGCTACGGGCGGATGGCCGCCGGTCGATTGGCCCTTGATATGTGGGGGACATATATACCTGCAGCGTGGTTGCGTCAATTTATTCGCGATTATCGACACAGGCCATATCACCCTGACACGATAGACCCGCGCCACACGCAATAACCGGGCGATGCGTCGCCGGATCGGCACCGGACGCGTCTGGAAAGGCGAACATATTGTAAACCGACGACTCTTCGGAACAAAGGCCTGATGCCGGCGCCGGATGATCAACCGGCGGATGCTCGCGTATGAATGCTTTCGTCTGCGGATGGTCCTGCGCGGGACCGGATGCGGCGAAAATGTGTCTCATATTTCGAAACGAAATACCCGGCGGGCCGTTCATCCGGATTGCTTGGCCACCGGGGCGCGGGCGCCTATAACCAGCGGGGCGCGGGCGCCTGTAAGCTGTGGCCTGCCCATCTCCCCCGACAGACGCCCCTTTTCAGATCGGCGCCACCCGACATGGCAGAGCCTCAGCCCCCGACCGGCCATCCGTCAGGAACGGGCCATCCGTCAGCAACGGGCCATCCGTCAGGAACCGGCCGCCCCTCAGCCTCCGGGCCCAGCCGGATCATCATCCTGTTCCTGATCGCGCTGACAGCGCTCGGGCCGCTGTCGACCGATCTCTATCTGCCGTCGCTGCCGGCGATGGGCCGCGATCTGGGCACCGATGCCGCCACCGCACAGTTGACGCTGACCGGCTATATGTGGGGGCTGGCGCAGCTCGTCTATGGACCGGTTTCCGACGCCCTGGGCCGGCGGCCGGTGCTGATCACCGGCATGACGGTGCAGGTCGCGGCCTCGATCCTGTGTCTGTACTCGGTGACCATCGACGACCTGGTGCTGGCGCGGGTGCTGCAGGGCACCGGTGCCTGCGCGGGCGCGGTGATCGGCCGGGCGCTGGTCCGCGACCTGTTCCCGCCGGAACGCGCGGGCTCGATCTTCGCCACCATCACCTCGGCCACGGCGCTGGCCCCGATGGTGGCGCCGATGATCGGCGGTCAGATCGAGGTGCTGTTCGGCTGGCGGGCCAATTTCGCGGTGCTGGCCGGCATCGGCCTGCTGCTGATCGCAGGCGCGGTGATGATCCTGCCCGAACCGATCACCGATCGCGACATCCGCCGCATCCGGCCGCTGACCATTCTGCGCAGCATGGGCGGACTGATCCGCGACCGGCGCTTCGTCGGGCTGGCGATCTGCACCTGTTCGGCCTTTGGCGGGCTGTTCGCCTGGGTGTCGAATTCGTCAGTGCTGCTGATCGAAGGCTATCGCGTGGCGCCGGACCGTTTCGGCCTGTTCTTTGGGCTTGCGGTCGCCGGCTATGTGCTGGGGGCTGCCACCGGCGGCCGGCTGGTGATGCGGCTGGGATCACTGAACCTGCTGGGGCTGGGCATCGCCATCATGGCGCTGGGCGGTCTTGCCATGGCGGCACAGACCGTGGCCGGTATAGACGGTCCACTCGGTGTGTCGCTGTCGGCGGCGGCCTTGCTCGCCGGCGCCGGCCTGGCGCTGCCGCAGGCCTTCACCGCCGCGATCCTGCCCTATCCGCGCATCGCCGGCACGGCCTCGGCGCTGATCGGCTGCAGCCAGATGACCACCGGCGGCATCGTCGCCGCCGCGACAGCACCTTTGGCCGACGGCACACCAACCCCGATCGCCGCCACCATTCTGGTGCTGTCGGCGGTGGCGCTGCTCGCCTATTTCCGGCTGGTGCGCCCGACGCCGGCACCGCCGATCACCAACGGCTGAGGCTGCGGCCGGATCGAGCGGTCAGGGGTGGAAGCGGTCGTCGCCGGGATAGGCCGGCGGATTGCCCAGCGACGGCTGCTGTGGCCGTGGCGCCGGGTCGTTGCGTGGCGCCGGCGCCGCCTTGGGCCCGGCTGCCTGCGGGGCGGCGGTGTCGTCGCCGAACAGGCCGCGCAGCAGGCGTGACAGCGGATCGTCACTGGTGGTGGTGCCGGCATCGGCCATCACCGGCGCGCGCACCGGCAGCACCGGCGGCGGGGTCCGCATCAGCCGGCCGCCGCCTTCCGACATCGCCCGCGCCCAGATCTTGGCCGGCAGCCGACCACCGGTCACGCCGCGCATCGGGCTGTCATCGTCATTGCCGACCCACACGCCCGCCGCCACCGCGCCGGTATAGCCGATGAACCAGGCATCGCGATAATCCTGGCTGGTGCCGGTCTTGCCGGCGACCACCGCGCCGCGCAGTTGCGCCGCCCGGCCGGTGCCGCTTTCCACCGCCCGCACCAGCATGGCATTCATGGCCTGGACGGTGCGTTCCGACAGCACCGGATCGGCGGGTTCCGGCGCCTCGCGGCGATAGAGCACGGTACCGTCGGCCGTCGTCACCTCGGCAATCGCCCAGGGCACCACCGGCCGGCCCTGATTGGCCAGCACCGCATAGGCCGCCGTCATCTCCAGCAGGTTTTCCGATCCGGTGCCCAGGGTCACGCTGGGGCCCTGGGGCAGATCGCCCGACAGGCCCAGCCGCCGGGCGGTGGCGATCACCCGGTCACGCCCCACCTCTTCGGCCAGCCGCACGGTGGCGGTGTTCAGCGAGCGGGCCGCCGCGTCGATCAACTGCACGCGGCCGGCATAATCGGGTTCGAAATTGGCCGGCGACCAGCCATCGACCGTCACCGGCGCATCCAGCACCGTGCTGTCGGGGCCCCAGCCCGCTTCCAGCGCCGCCAGAAAGGCGAAGACCTTGAAGGTCGATCCGGGCTGCCGCCAGGCCTGGGTGGCACGGTTGAACTGGCTGGTCCGATAGTCCCGGCCGCCGACCATCGCCAGCACCCCGCCATCGGGCGCCACTGCCACGAAGGCGCCCTGGCCGGCCTTGACCTTGCCGCCATCGGCGGTCAGCACCTCCGAAACGGCCGCCTCGGCCGCGGTCTGCAGGCCATGGTTCAGGCTGGTGCGGATCACGATATCGCGGGTGGTGGGCTCGATCTGGCTGGCCAACTGGTCCAGCACCCAGTCGGCGAACCAGCGCCGGTTGGTGGCGCCGACTGTCGCGCGCGCCGAGGGTGCCACCTTCGGCACCCGCACCGCACGGGCCTCATCGGCGGTCAGGTAGCCGACATCGACCAGATTGGCCAGCACCGCCCGCATCCGCCGCTCGGCCCGCGCCGCCGCCGAGGTCGGCGCATAGGCCGATGGCGCCTGCAACAGCCCGGCCAGCATCGCCGACTGGCCCACATCCAGGTCTTCCACCGGCCGGTCGAAATAGCGTCGGGCGGCGGCATCGATGCCATAGGCGCCGGCGCCGAAATAAGCCCGGTTCAGATAGCGCGCCAGAATTTCGTTCTTGTCGTAGACCGCTTCCAGCCGCAGCGCCATCACCGCTTCGCGCAGCTTGCGTTCAAACGACTTCTCAGGGGTCAGGAACAGCATCTTGGCAAGCTGCTGGGTGATGGTGCTGCCGCCCTGTACCACCCGGCCGGCCTGAAGATTGGCCACCACCGCCCGGGCGATGCCGAAGACATCGATGCCGGGATGGTCATAGAACCGCCGGTCCTCGGTCGCCAGCACGGCTTCCACCAGCGCCGGTGGCAGGTCGTTGACGGTGATCTGCCGCCCGGTCAGCCGGCCATAGACCGCGATCGCGGTACCGTCGGCCGACAGCACCGTGATGCCGGGTTCGGTGGCCGGCCGGTTCAATTCGTCGAGCGATGGCAGGTCGCGCAACACCCAGCCGATATAGCCGGCCGCCACCAGCACCACCACGCCGGCGGCGATGGCGATACCCCGCCACCAGCGCCGCCGCGGGCGCCCGCCGGCACCGGGCCTTCTGCCGTTGCCGGCGCCACTGCCGCTGCCGCCACCGGACCCGCGATGGCCACGGCGGCCGGCACGCGGGTGGATCTCGGCCATCAACGGCCCGTCGCCCGCATCGGTGCGTCCGGCGGGCTGCGGCGACAGAACAGGGGCACGGCGAACGGAGGCTGGCAGACGACGCATCAGGGCTTATCTCGGAACGGGACGGGAACAGGCATGAAGCCGGACAGTAAGCGGAACGCCCCGTCCCATGTCGTGACCTTCATGCGACTTTGCCGGGCGCCTGGGCCGGCGCATAATCATTTCCGGTGTTCCCCCGGAGATGACAAGCGTGACCAGGACCAGCACGACCCGCATGCCCAGCCTGTACATTCCCCATGGTGGCGGCCCCTGCTTCTTCATGGACTGGTCGCCGCGCGACACCTGGACCCGCATGAGCGATTTCCTGCGCGGCCTGCTGGCCAGCCTGCCGGCGCGGCCCACCGCCATCATCGTGGTGTCGGCCCACTGGATGACCGATGATTTCGCGGTCACCGGCGACACGGCGCCCGGGCTGCTGTTCGACTATTACGGCTTTCCGCCCCACACTTACGACCTGCGCTATCCGGCCCCCGGCGCGCCCGATCTGGCGGCACGGGTGCGCGGCCTGCTCGCCGATGGCGGTTTCGCAACCACGGCCGACACCGACCGCGGCTTCGACCACGGTGTGTTCATCCCGCTGCTGCTGATGGCGCCCGCGGCCGATATTCCGGTGATTCAACTGTCGGTGCGCAATGATCTGGACCCGGCAGCCCATCTGGCCGCCGGCGCCGCCCTGGTCGCCCTTCGCGACGAGGGCGTGCTGATCCTGGGCAGCGGCATGAGCTTTCATAACATGCGGGGCTATGGCGATCCGCGCTTCGGCCCCATTTCCGACAGCTTCGATGGCTGGCTGACCGGCGCCGTCGAAAGCGCCCCGGCCGGCCGCAACCGTGCCCTGACCCAGTGGGACGCGGCGCCATCGGCCCGGCTATGCCATCCGCCGCGCGCCGAGGAACACCTGATCCCGCTGATGGTGGCGGCCGGCGCCGGCGGCGATGATGCGGGCATGCGGATCTTCTCGGACCGGGTGATGGAAACCACGGTCTCGGCCTTCCGCTTCGGCTGATGCGGCGCCACTACCAGAGCGGCGTGTCTTCATCCTGACTGCGGCGACGGATCGCCGCCAGCAAAGCCCGCTTCGATGGCGTGCGGGTATCGTCTCGGGTCCGCAACCGCTGCACGACCGCATCGGTCAGCCCGATCTCGCGGGCGCGGCGGGCCTGTTCACGCGTAAATTCGTCAAAATTTCCCAGAAAGCGCATCGACTTCGGCCTCAAACCACTCAAGGGACCGCCCCGGTGCCTGCCCCTTGATTTGTCTACAGAGATAGGGACGATCGATCTTGTCAGCAAGCATTTTGAACAACACGATTGCCTGAGAGCCCAACCGAAAATTATGTTGAGTGATTTCAGCGGCTTGTGATTCTCTGTGGTTTGCGAAGACGACGGAGGATCGTA
>NZ_BMDZ01000116.1 GCF_014636235.1 Tistrella bauzanensis | reverse complement strand
ACCTCACCCGAGGGAATCAGCCCCGCAGCGCGGGGGCAAGCGGACATCGACAGGGTTGGAGCCCATTCTGCAACAGGCTCCTTGGTCCGATGCAATAACCTGATCATCGAAATTACTCCCGATAATCTTTTCGATGCTGGAGAATTGATCGATATCTGTCGTAATATATTCACTTGTCCATGGAATACCATAGCCCGCTGTTCCGGCGATCATGTCGAACACGACACTGTCCGTCGCATCTGCATAACTCAATGTGTCGAACCCATCCCCGCCATCGATGATGTCCGCCCCATCGCTGCGGAGGATGGTATCGTCACCAGCACCACCTTCGATGAGGTTGATGCCGTCACTGCCGGTGACTGTGTCATCAAACGCCGACCCGGTGACATTCTCGATCGAGGCCAGCGTATCGCTCCCCTCACCGCTGGCCGTGCCGGCGCCGAGGTTCACGGTGACCGCCGCCGCCGCCGCGGCATAGCTGACCGTATCCGTGCCGTCGCCGCCATCGAGGGTGTCGTCGCCCTGGCCGCCGGCGAGCAGGTCGTCGCCATCAAGGCCGCGCATGGTGTTGGCGCCAGCCGTGCCGGAGAGGGTGTCGTCGAAGGCCGAACCCGTCACATTCTCGATCGAGATCAGGGTATCGCCATCCGATGCCGTCCCCAGGTCCAGATCGACCGCGATGGCGCCTGTCGCATCCTCATAGCTGGCGGTGTCGATGCCGGCGCCGCCATCGAGCGTGTCGGCGCCGCCGCGGCCTTTGAGGATGTCGTTGCCAGCCATGCCGCTGAGGATGTTAACACCGGCATCACCAAAGAAAGTATCGGCTCCGGTGTAGCCTTCGAGGTTCTCGATCGAGATCAGCGTATCGTTCCGATCGTTCTCCCCGGTGGCGAGATCGACGACGACGTCCATCTCCAGGTAGCGTAGCGTGTCATTGCCATCGCCACCGTCGATCAGGTCAGTGCCGCCGGCATCGTGCAGACGGTCATCGCCGTCGCCGCCGAGCATGACGTCGTCGCCGCTGAGACCGGCCAAGTTGTCGTTGCCACCGCGGCCTTCCAGATGGTCATTGCCGGTGTTCATCGACGTGTACAGGAAGTGATCCTGAAGGAAGTCGTCGCCGTCGCCGCCGATCATCCGGTCATCGGCAATGGTGCCAGCGAAGCGCTCGATTGAGGCATAGCTGTCGCCCGCGGCCAGCGCGCCGAGAAAGGTGCCGGTGGAGAGATCAATGTCGACACCCTCGGTGATGCTGGTGTCGGTCATTGAGCCGAAGACGACCGTATCTCTGCCTTCGCCGCCGGCGAAAGTATCGGCACCGATTGCGGCAAAGAAGATGTCATTGCCGTCACCACCGTCGAAACTGGTTCCACCCGCGCTGACAACTGCGTCGTTGTATGCGCCGCCTACAATCCTCTCGACATTGGAGATCGTGTCGATCACCGCGCCGGCGGTGATGCCGTAGGCGTCCCCATGCCCCGCCTGTCCGGTGACGAGGTTGATGTGCATGCCAGCGGTGGCATTCTGGTAGGAGAGGGTATCGAACCCATCCCCGCCATCGATGACGTTCGCGCCATCCGATCCGGTGATGACGTCATCAAACACCGACCCGATGACATTCTCGATCGAGGTCAGCGTGTCGCTCCCCTCGCCGAGGGCGGTGCCCGCGCCAAGGTTCACGGTGACCGCCGCCGCCGCCGCGGCATAGCTGACCGTATCCGTGCCGTCGCCGCCATCAAGGGTGTCGTCGCCCTGGCCGCCGACAAGCAGGTCGTTGCCGGCGCCGCCGATCAGCAGGTTATGGCCGGCATCGCCGGTGATGGTGTCGCCGCCGCTGCCGCCGATCACGCCTTCGATCGAGATCAGCGTGTCACCATGGGTGTTGGTGCCGGTGGCGAGGTCGATGGTCTGGCCGGTCCACTGTTCCTGATAGCTGGCGATGTCGAAACCGTCGCCGCCGTCGAGGGTGTCGGCGCCATGGCCACCGCGAAGCACATCGTCGCCGGTGCCGCCGATCAAGGTATCGGTGCCTTCACCACCGGCGAGCAGGTCGTCGCCATCCCGGCCGTCGAGCGTGTTGGCTCCGCCGTCGCCACTGAGCGTGTCGTTGCCGCTGCCGCCGATCAGATTCTCGATCGAGATCAGGGTATCGCCGTCGGAGTTCACACCGCCGATGTCGATGGTGACGCCTGAGGTGAAGGCTTCATAGCTGACCGTGTCGCTGCCGGTATGGCCGTCGATGACATTGGCGCCGATCGCACTGATGATCATGTCGCCCGACTGGCCGCCGATCACGTTCTCGATGTCGACCAGTTGGTCACCCTGGCTGCTGGTGCCCGCCACGAGGTCGATGATCAGGTTGCCGCCCTGCTCGACATAGCTCGCGGTGTCACTGCCGCTGCCGCCTTCCAGACGATCGGCCCCATTGCCGCCGCGCAGCAGGTCGTCGCCGGTGCCACCGCGCAGGATGTCGTCGCCATCGCCGCCGGCCAGCCGGTCGTCGCCATCGCCGTCTTCGAAGATGTTGGCGATGCTGGTGCCGTTCAGAATGTCGTCACCGCTGCCGCCGATCAGACCTTCGATGGACGAGAACCGATCCTCGTTACCCTCGGTTGCGCCGAGATTGACCGTGATGCCGGTGGTGCGGTCTTCATAGCTGGCGTAGTCGAAGCCATCGCCGCCCACGAGCACGTCGGCGCCCAACCCGCCGATCAGCCGGTCGTTGCCGGCGTTGCCGCTCAGGCGGTTATCGCCGTCATCGCCAATGATCGTGTCGTCATGGCTGCCACCGGTGGCGTTCTCGATCGAGATCAGAACGTCCTGGTCCGAGGTGGTGCCGGCGGCGAGGTCGATCGTCATCCCGGTCTCGGCATCGCTTGCCGAGAATGTGTCGATGCCGTCGCCGCCGTCGATGTGGTCGGCACCGGCGCCGCCATAGAGGGTGTCGTCGCCAAGGCCGCCGCTGAGCTGGTCGCCGCCGGTATAGCCGACCAGGATGTTGGCGTCATCATTGCCGGTCAGAATGTCGTCGAACTGGCTGCCATAGACGTTCTCGATGGTGTCGTAGGTGTCGCCGGCCGCTTCGCCGGTCATACCGGTGCCGAGGGCGAGGTCGACCGTCACGCCGCCTGCGGCATCGCCGTAATAGACCCCGTCGATCCCGTCGCCGCCGGTCATGGCCTCGCTGCCGGCCGAACTCACCAGAATGTCGTTGCCGGCAGCACCATCAATGCTGGCGCCCGCGATCGACAGAATGACGTCGTTATAGGCGCTGCCGATCACCGCTTCGACATTCGAGATCTGATCGATTGGCGCGCCGTCCGTGAAGCCCAGAAAGGTGCCATGCCCCGCCTTGCCGGTGGCGAGATCGATGCGCATCCCGGCGCTGGCGTCTGCATAGGTCACCGTATCGATGCCGGCGCCGCCATCAATGGCATTCGCGCCCTCCGAGCCGGCGATCAGATCATCAAAAGCCGAGCCGGTGACGTTCTCGATCGCGATCAGGGTGTCGGTGCCGTCGCCGCCTGAGGCAGAGCCGGTGCCGAGGTTCACGAAAACCGCTGCGGCTGCCGCAGCATAGCTGACCGTGTCGGTGCCATCGCCGCCATCGAGGGCGTCGTCCCCAAGACCGCCGGCAAGCAGGTCGTCGCCCGCGCCGCCGTCAATCGTGTTTGCCCCGGCATCACCGGTGAGCGCGTCGTTGAAGGCCGAGCCGGTGAGGTTTTCGATCGCGGTCAGCGTGTCGGTGCCATCGGCACCCGTGGCGAGACCGGTGGCGAGGTTCGCGGTCACAGCGCCAGCGGCGGCGGCATAGCTGACGGTGTCGGTGCCGTCGCCGCCGTTAAGGGTGTCGTCGCCAAGGCCGCCCGCGATCAGGTCGTCGCCCGCGCCACCTTCAATGGTATTGGCGCCGGCATCGCCGGTGAGCGTGTCGTCGAAGGCCGAGCCGGTGAGGTTCTCGATCGCCGCCAAGGTGTCTGTGCCGTCGGCACCGGTCGTGAGACCGGTGGCAAGGTCAGCGGAGACGGCGCCAGCGGCGGCGGCATAGCTGACCGTGTCTGTGCCGTCGCCGCCGTCGAGCGTGTCGTCGCCAAGGCCGCCCGCGATCAGGTCGTCACCCGCGCCACCTTCAATGGTATTTGCCTCGGCATCACCGGTGAGCGTGTCGTTGAAGGCCGAGCCGGTGACGTTTTCGATCGCCGCCAGTGTGTCGGTGCCGTCGGCACCCGTGGCGAGACCGGAGGACAGATCGGCGGTCACAGCGCCTGCGGCTGTGGCATAGCTGACGGTGTCGGTGCCGTCACCGCCGTTAAGGGTGTCGTCGCCGAGACCGCCGGCAAGCAGGTCATCACCCGCGCCGCCTTCGATGGTATTTGCCCCGGCATCGCCGGTGAGGGTGTCGTTGAAGGCCGAGCCGGTGAGGTTCTCGATCGCAGTCAGCGTGTCGGTGCCATCGGCGCCGGTGGCGAGACCGGTGGCGAGGTTCGCGGTCACAGCGCCAGTGGCTGTGGCATAGCCGACGGTGTCGGTGCCATCGCCGCCATCGAGCGTGTCGTCTCCAAGGCCGCCGGCAAGCAGATCGTCGCCCGCGCCGGCCGCGATGGTGTTGGCGCCGTTGTCGCCGGTGAGTGTGTCATTGAATGCCGAGCCAGTGACGTTTTCGATCGCGGTCAGCGTGTCGGTGCCGTCGGTGCCGGTGGCGAGACCGGAGGACAGATCGGCGGTGACAGCGCCTGCGGCGGCGGCATAGCTGGCGGTGTCGGTGCCGTCGCCGCCATCGAGCGTGTCGTCGCCGGCGCCGCCGGCCAGCAGGTCGTTGCCGCCAAGGCCGCGGATGACATTGGCGCCGGCCGTGCCGGTGAGGACGTCGTCGAAGGCCGAGCCGGTCAGGTTCTCGATCGAGATCAGGCTGTCGCCATCGGGATTGGCGCCGGTTTCGAGATCGACCACNTCGAGATCAGGCTGTCGCCATCGGGATTGGCGCCGGTTTCGAGATCGACCACGACACCGGCGCCATGGCCGGCATAGCTGACGGTGTCGGTGCCATCACCGCCATCGAGACTGTCGGCACCGGCGCCGCCGTCGAGGGTGTCGTCACCGGCACCACCGCTGACGGTATTGGCCTGGGCGTCGCCGGTGAGGACGTCATCGAACGCCGTGCCGGTCAGGTTCTCGATCGAGATCAGGCTGTCGCCATCGGAATTGGCGCCGGTTTCGAGATCGACCACCACACCGGCGTCATGGCCGGCATAGCTGACGGTGTCGGTGCCATCGCCGCCATCGAGACTGTCGGCACCGGCGCCGCCGTCGAAGGTGTCGTCACCGTCACCGCCGCTGAGGGTGTTGGACTGGGCGTCGCCGGTGAGGGTGTCGTCGAAGGCCGAGCCGGTGGCGTTCTCGATCGCCGTCAGGCTGTCGGTGCCACCTGAGCCGTCGTCGGCGGTGCCGGCCGCGAGGTCGACGGCAACGCCGGCGGCGGCCGTGGCATAGCTGACGGTGTCGATGCCGTCGCCGCCGTCGATGGCGTCGCTGCCAAGGCCACCGGTGAAGCTGTTTGCCCCGGCATCGCCGGTGAGGCTGTCGTCGAAATCGGAGCCGGTCAGGTTCTCGATCGAGATCAGGCTGTCCTGATCGGTGCCGGTGGTCGCCGTGCCGGTCGCGAGACTGGCGGTCACGGCCGCAGCGGCGGCTGCATAGCTGGCGGTGTCGATGCCGTCGCCACCATCGAGGGTGTCGTCTCCAAGCCCACCCGCCAGCAGGTCGTTGCCGCCAAGGCCGCGGATGACATTGGCACCGGTCGAGCCGGTCAGGACGTCGTCGAAGGCCGAGCCGGTCAGGTTCTCGATCGAGATCAGGCTGTCGCCATCGGAATTGGCGCCGGTTTCGAGATCGACCACCACACCGGCGCCATGGCCGGCATAGCTGACGGTATCGGTGCCATCGCCGCCATCGAGACTGTCGGCACCGGCACCGCCATCAAGGATGTCGTCACCGGCACCGCCGCTGAGGGTGTTGGCCTGGGCGTCGCCGGTGAGGGTGTCGTTGCCGCTGCCACCGCTGACGGCTTCGATGCCGGTCAGCGTGTCGCCATCCGAACTGGTGCCGGTGCCGAGATCCACCGTGACCCCGCCGGTGTCGGTGCCATAGTCGGCGATGTCGAAACCTGCACCCCCGTCGATCGTATCGGCGCCCGCGCCACCCGCCAGGGTGTCGTTGCCGTCGCCACCCGCGAGGATGTCGTCACCATCACCGCCGTCGAGCCGGTTGTCGCCGGCATCGCCGGTGAGCGTGTCATCGCCGCTGCCGCCCCGGGCGCCTTCGATCGAGATGAAGACATCGCCATCCGGATTGGCGCCGGTGGCAAGGTTCACCGTCACCGGCCCGGTGCGATCGGCATAATCGGCCAGATCGATCCCGTCGCCGCCATCGAGGGTGTCGAGTCCGAGGCCGCCCTGAAGCAGATCGTCGCCGGCGCCCCCGGTCAGGCGGTTGTTGCCGGCGGTGCCAATCAGCAGGTCGTCATGGGCGCTGCCGGTGAGGTGCTCGATGCCGACCAGCACATCGCCGGTCGCCTCGTCGTCGGACGCGGTGCCGATGCCGCCGGACACCAGGCTGACCGCGACGCCGGCCGCCGCATCGGCATAGCTCGCGGTGTCGGCGCCGGCACCACCCTCCAGCCGGTCGGCGCCGCGGCCGCCGGAGAGGATATCCGAGCCCGCGCCGCCGCGGAGAAGGTCGTCGCCATCGCGTCCTTCCAGGGTGTCGTTGCCGACGCCGCCATCGATGGTGTCGGCGGTGTCGCTGCCGGCGATGATATCGGCATGAGTGGAACCGATGACGGCCTCGATACCGTCATACTGATCGCCGGCCGCGTCGCCCGCAGAGCCGCCGGAGATCAGGTCGACATGCACGCCGCTTGCCGCCGTGGTGTAATCCGCCGTGTCGAAGCCGCTGCCACCGATCAGGGCATCGGCGCCCGCACCACCGACGAGGATGTCATCCCCGTTTCCGCCGGCCAGTTCGTCATCACCCCCAGCGCCGGCGATATAATCGTCCCCGTCGCGCCCTTCGAGACGGTTGTTTCCGGCATCGCCGATCAGGGTGTCTGCGCCCGAACCGCCGATGACGCCCTCGATCCCGGTCAACAGATCGCCATCGGGGTTTTCGCCGTCGAGTTCCACGGTCAGATCGTCGGTGCGGCTTTCGTAGCTGACCATGTCGAAGCCGGCGCCGCCCTCCAGCCGGTCGGCGCCAAGGCCACCGTCGAGCACATCGTCGCCGGCGCCACCGATCAGGATGTCGGCGCCATTGGTGCCGGTCAGCCGGTCATCGCCATCGCCACCTTCCAGACCCTCGATCGAGATCAGCGTGTCGCCATCGGGGCCGGTGCCGCCGAGGGCTGCCTCGAACCCGTCACTGCGGTCGGCATAGCTTGCGATGTCGATGCCGTCACCACCATCGAGCGTGTCGGTGCCCAGGCCACCACGGAGCACGTCGTCGCCAGCGCCGCCTGAGAGCGTGTTGACGCCATCATCGCCGATCAGGATATCAGCGCCGCTGCCGCCGGTCAGGTTCTCGATGCTGGTGAGGGTGTCGCCGTCGCTGGCGGTTCCCTGATCGAGATCGGCGGTGATGCCGGTGGTGGTGTCGGCATAGCTGGCGGTGTCGATGCCATCGCCACCCAAGAGCGTGTCGGCGCCGAGCCCGCCTCGGAGAAGATCGTCGCCGGCACCGCCGGAGAGCGTGTTGGCGCCGTCATCGCCGCCGAGCTCGTCGTTGCCGCTGCCACCGGTCAGGTTCTCGATGCCGTTGAAGATGTCGCCATCGGTGTTGGCGCCGGTGGCGAGATCGGCGACCACCGTCGTGATGCGGTCGCCGTAATCGGCGGTGTCAGCGCCGTCACCACCATTGAGCGTGTCGGCCCCCAGGCCGCCACGGAGCACGTCGTCACCGTCGCCGCCCGAGAGCGTGTTGATGCTGTCATCGCCGATCAGGATATCGGCGCCGCTGCCGCCGGTCAGGTTCTCGATGCTGGTGAGGGTGTCGCCATCGCTGGCGGTGTCGGTGCCATCGCCACCGTCGAGCGTGTCGGCGCCGAGCCCGCCTCGGAGAAGATCGTCGCCGGCACCGCCGGAGAGCGTGTTGGCGCCGTCATCGCCGCCGAGATCGTCGTTGCCGGCGCCACCGGTCAGGTTCTCGATGCCGATGAAGATGTCGCCATCGGTGTTGGCGCCGGTGGCGAGATCGGCGACCATGGCTGTGGTGCGCCCGGCATAGCTGGCGGTGTCGGTGCCATCGCCGCCGTCAAGAGTGTCGGCGCCCAGGCCGCCACGGAGCAGGTCGTCGCCGGCGCCGCCCGACAGCGTGTTGATGCCGTCATCGCCGCCCAGCACGTCGTCATGGGCGGAGCCTTCCAGGTTCTCGATCCCCACCAGCACGTCGCCTTCGGCATCGCCGCCCGCGCCGATCACGGCATTGGTGATCGTGATGGGGGCGCCGCCCGCAAAGCCGGCCCAGGCGCCCGCCACCGTCTGGCGGACGGAGAGATCGATGCTCACGGCCGAAGCCGAGCCGGCATAGGAAGCGGTGTCGGTATCCTCGGCGGGATCGTAGAGGTCCGCGATGTCGGCAGGCAGCGTCAGTTCGCCGCCGGCAATCAGATCCGCGCCGGCTCCGCCGGTGAGGACATCGTTGCCAAGGCCGCCGTCGAGAACATCGGCACCGGTCCCGCCGCCGATCGTGTCATTGCCGTCATCGCCGAGAATGCCGTCGTCGCCCTCGCCACCATCGATGACGTCGTCACCGTCGCCGCCCTCGATCTGATCCGAACCCTCGCCACCATCGATGATGTCGTTGCCGTCGCCGCCCTCGATCTGATCCGAACGGGCACCACCATCGATGACGTCGTTGCCCGGGCGACCACGCAGCGTATCCGCTCCGCCAAGGCCCAGTATGGTGTCGTCGCCGGAGCTGCCATTGATCACATTATTCGCATCGGTGCCGGTATACGTCGCCATGCCGCGGTTCCCTTGCCTGGGCGGTCACATGATGACGCATGGTGATATGTGGCGAGGCTGCCCATCAACCATTGCAAATCGTGACTCTTTTATGAAAGTATCGGGGATTGAGCAATTTGCCTGTGTGTTCAACAAGCTTCGGAATTTATCCTTAAAAATATCCTAACATTACAGTTGCGTATTTCTCCTGATGTGAGCGAGCTTTGCTTGGGCCTGATGGGTGCGTCGCCAGATTGACCAAGCG
>NZ_BMDZ01000115.1 GCF_014636235.1 Tistrella bauzanensis | reverse complement strand
CTCATCGCCTCCATCCGACGCACCGCACGGTTCATCGCAAGGGCTTGAAATCAATGGGTATTAGTTTTGAGTCCGACTCTGAGGCCACCGCCAATGATATCCGGTCCTGCAAGCTGCCGGTCGGTGGCAGACTGCATGTGGTGCCGGAGGCTGCCGGGCCCGGCTTTTCGGTCGCGACACCCGATGATGATCCGATCGACAGGGCCATGATCACGGTGGCCGAGCCGTTCGTGATGATGGTTGCCAGCGTGCTGCCGCATAAATCGCCCCGGATGGTGGTGGATGCCGCAGCGACGTTGTGGCACGGGGCGGGCATCCGGACCGTGATTCTGGGGACGGATCCGCGCGGGGCGCTGGCGCAGACGCTGACGGCCGCGGGCAATACCGGCATCGTCTGCCTGTACGGGGTTCCGACGCCGGTGCTGGCTGCCTATTACCGCCGGGCGCTGTGTCTGGTGATGCCGTCGGAATATGAGGGCTTCGGGCTGCCGATCCTGGAAGCGCAGACCAGCGGCTGTCCGGTGATCACCACCCGCCGCGGGGCGCTGCCCGAAGTGGCCGGGGATGCGGCGATTTTCGTTGAGCCGGGCAATGCCGCAGCCATGGCCGATGCGGTTCTTGGCCTGTATCGCGACACGGCGGCGCGTGCAGCACTGGTTGCGCGCGGGCTTCCCAATGCCGCGCGCTTTTCGTGGGAACGGGCGGCGGAGAGGACGGCCGCGATATTCGACGACTGTCTGGCACGGCGCTCGCAAGGTGTGGCACGGCGCCCCGCAGGCTCGCGGGTGCTATGACCGCGCCGGCCTGCGTCCGCGCAGGACCGTCATGCATATCGCCGCCTGGACCAGCGATCCGGCAAGGCTTGCCGCCTGGGCACCGACCATGCCGATGCGCGGGATCAGGGCCATGCCGGCGAGCACGATGACCACGGTGCTGCCCAGGCTGAGCCAGGCGATCCGGCGTTCCCAGCCGCGACGATAGCCATGCAGCAGTACCGGCAGCACATAGAAGCCGGGCAGGGCCGCAAACCCGCCCAGAACCGGCAGCAACGGGGGCACCGCAAATCCCATGCCCACGGCCAGCAGCCCCCATGCGGCGGGAATGGCCACCGCGATCAGCCCCGCCCCGATCAGCAGATGGCGGCGGGCCATGCGGGCGACGGATGCCGCCTGCAGGCGATAGATGCTGCGCGTGGCGGTCATGGCCATCAGCGCGCTGATCACCTGCACGGCCTGAAACACGCTGGCATTGACCTGATAGATGCCCAGATCAGCGGCGGGCAAATAGAGGCCGACCAGATAGGTGTCGGCGCGGCTGGCCAGCAGCCCCGTCAACGCCACCAGACAGAACGGCCAGGTGCGCCGCAGATGGTCGCGGTCGATCATCTGCTGCCAGCCGCCGCCGGGGGGCCGTGTCTGTGGCGGCCGGCCGACCGTGTCGCGGAACACCCGGAACCGCCAGCCGGTGCGCGCCATGTCGGCCAGGGTGAACAGCAACAGCAGCCGGCCGGGCGACAGATGGCGCCCGCCATCGGCCACCGCCGCCAGCAGCAAGACCACGATCACCACGGCGCCGACCACCAGATCGGCCTTGAAGCCGCCCATGAACCGGCCCTGATGCACGCCGAGGCTTTCGAAATGGCCGGCGGTGACCATGGTGATCAGCCAGATGCCCGACAGGACGGCATCGGCGCTGCCAAGGCGCTGGCCGGGTTCGGCGGTCAAGGCCAGGGCCAGCCACATGGCGACCATGGCTGGCGGCAGCAGAAGAAGGCTGCGGGTGGCGACATCGCGTTGCCAGATCTGCACCCGCTGGCCCGGGTGGTGGGCCATGGCGCGGACCAGGTAGTCGCGGACCCCCCAGTTCACCACCGCTGCCGCCAGCCCGATGATCAGCATGTGGCGGACCACGTCGCCCCACAGGCTGGCGCCGCCCTGGCCGGCGCCGCCGCTGCGCACCACCAGCACGCTGGCGACCAGTGCCATCAGTGGCGGCACCAGATGCTGGCCGCCGGCACCGACAAGGCGGTGGAGACGGCGCATCAGGCGATTGTCGGCAAGGTCGGCAAGCGGCACAGCGGCGGGGTTCCGGGGGGGGCGATATCGTGCGCGGGTCAGATGGCGGCGCTGAGCGTCTTCAACTCGCGGTTCAGGATGCGGTCGTTGTCGGAATAATCGATCGTGCAGTCGATGACATGAACGCCCGGCGCCTCCAGGCAGGTTCGCAGCAGATCGGGCAGGCCGGCCGCATCGGTCACCCGGTGGCCATGGGCGCCATAGGCCTGGGCATAGGCGACGAAATCCGGGTTGCCATAGCTGAGACCGAAATCCCTGAAGCCCATATCGGCCTGCTTCCAGCGGATCATGCCATAGGAATTGTCGTTCAGGATCAGCACCACCAGTTGCATGCCCAACCGGACCGCGGTTTCCAACTCCTGGCTGTTCATCATGAAGCCGCCATCGCCGCAGATCGCCATGATCCGGGCCTCAGGATAAACCAGACGCGACGCCATGGCCGAGGGCAGCCCGGCGCCCATGCTGGCCAGCGCGTTATCGAGCAGCACGGTGTTCGGCTGATGCGCCCGGTAATTGCGCGCGAACCACAACTTGTAGACGCCATTGTCGAGCGCGATGATCCCGTCCGACGGCATCACCCCGCGCACCACCTCGACCAGATGCTGCGGATAGATCGGAAAGCGGGCATCGCCGGCATCGCGGGCGATATTGGCGGCACCGGCGTCGCGGGCCGTGTGCATGAACGAGAAGTCCCAATCGGGATTGGGGACGATCTCCTCGGCCATCTGCCAGATGGCGTTGGCGATATCGCCCACCACCTCGATCTGCGGGAAATAGACCGGGTCGACTTCGGCCGAGCGGAAGTTGACATGGATGACCTCGGTGCCGCCGGGCTTCATGAAGAAGGGCGGCTTCTCGATCACGTCATGGCCGATATTGACGATGACATCCGCGGCCTCGATGGCCCGGTGGACGAAATCGCCTGAGGACAGCGCGGCACAGCCGACGAAATGGGGGCTGCGCTCATCAACCACGCCCTTGCCGAGTTGGCTGGTGACAAAGGGAATGCCGGTCTTTTCGACGAAGCGGGTCAGCATGCGGCTGGTCTGGGTGCGGTTGGCGCCGGCGCCGATGACCAGGATCGGCGCGCGGGCGGCCTCGATCCGCCGGACAGCGGCACTGACCGATTTGGCCTCGGCGATCGGCCGGCGCTTCAGGCTGGCCGGGATCGGCTGGCTGTCGGTGATCTCGCGCGCGATATCCTCGGGCAGTTCCAGATGAACCGCGCCGGGCTTTTCCTCTTCGGCCAGCCGGAACGCCTCACGCATGCGCGAGGGGATGTTGTCGGCCGAGGCGAACTGGTGGGTATATTTGGTGATCGGGCCCATCATGTCGACGACGTCGAGGATCTGGAACCGGCCCTGCTTCGATTTCTTGATCGGCTTCTGGCCGGTCAGCATCATCGGCATGCCGCCGAGTTGAGCATAGGCGGCGGCGGTGACCAGATTGGTGGCGCCGGGGCCCAGGGTCGACAGGCAGACGCCGGCCTTGCCGGTGTGGCGGCCATAGGTGGCGGCCATGAAGCCGGCGGCCTGTTCATGCCGGGTCAGGATCAGGCGTATGGTGTCCGATCGCGACAGGCTGTCGAGGAAATCGAGGTTCTCTTCACCCGGTACGCCGAACACGTATTCGACGCCCTCGCTTTCCAGGCATTGCACGACGAGATCGGAGGCTTTGGTCATGGTCTGGTCTCCCTGAGCGGCACGCGCACAGTTGATGAACTGAGCGGCTACGCGCACAGTTAAGCTGAGCGGAACGCGCACAGTTAAACACGGATCGCCGACCGATGCCCGCATGTGCGTGTCATACAGACACGAGATTTTCTCCGATCAGGCGGCCGATACGGCCAAGGGCATCGGCGAGCACGTCGTCGGCGGCGGCGAAGGAGAGCCGGAGATGGCCGGGCAGGCCAAATGCCGAGCCCGGCACCAGTGCCACGCGCGCGCCGTCCAGCAACCAGCGCGCGACATCCGCGTCTGTGGCAAGCGTCGTGCCATCGCGTGTGGTGCGCCCGATCAGGCCGCTGATATCGGCAAAGGCATAGAATGCGCCCTCGGGCGGCGGGCAGGCGATACCGGGGATGGCGTTCAAGCCCGTCACCACCAGATCGCGCCTGCGGGCGAACACCGCCAGATGCTCGGCCAGCACGGCTTGTGGACCGGTCAACGCCGCTGTGGCCGCCGCCTGCGACGGGGTGGCGGCGCCGGAGGTGCTCTGGCTCTGGATCGCGGCCATCGCGGCGATCAGCCCGCGCGGCCCGGCCCCCCAGCCGATCCGCCAGCCGGTCATCGCATAGGCCTTGGAGACGCCGTTGACGGTGAGGGTGCGGCCGGCCAGCATCGGGTCGGCGGCGGCCATGGTGGCAAAGCGCCGGCCGTCATACAGGATATGCTCATAGATATCGTCGGACAGCACCCAGACATGCGGGTGAAGATGAAGGACACATGCTAATGATTTGAGTTCACTGTCTGAATAGATAGAGCCGGACGGATTCGACGGCGCATTCAGCACCAGCCAGCGCGTCCGCGGCGTGATCGCGGCGGCGTGTCGGGGGTGAGTTTCCAGCCATTGCCGGCCGTGGTCGCGGGGGTCACCGCATGGCCGCCAGCCAGCGTCACCTGATCGAGATACGACGTCCAGAATGGCGCCGGAATGATAACCTCACAGCCGGGATCGAGGCTGGCCATGAAGGCGTTGTGGATGACCTGTTTGGCGCCGGCGCAGACGATGATCTCGTCGGGCGCATAGTCGAGGCCATTGTCGCGGCGGTGTTTGTCGCGGATCGCGGCTTTCAGCGCCGGGGTGCCGGTCAGCGGCGCATAGCGGGTGGCGCCGGCCTCGACCGCCTCGGCCGCGGCTTGGCGGATATGGGCGGGGGTCGGCAGATCGGGTTCGCCGGCGGCCAGAATGATCACGTCATCGCCCATAGCCGCCGCGCGGGCGCCGATGGCCAGGATCTCGGAGACCCCGATGCCGGCGAGGCGTCGTGCGGGGCTGAAGCCCGGTGCCGGCCGTGTGTGGACATGGCTGTGCGATCCGGCGGCGGCAGGGCCGCCGGTGAGGTCGGGCGTGGTCATGAGCGGGGGCTCCGGTTTCGCCGCCGGGTGGACGGCGGCGGGTGCCGGATCAGGGCACCCGCCATCGCCCGGCGGCCAGGTCAGGACGGCATGGGGGCACGGGCGGGTGGTGCCGTATGTCAGCCGATGTCGAAGGTGACGCCCTGGGCCAGCGGCAGGGTGCTGCCGTAATTGATCGTGTTGGTGGCCCGGCGCATATAGGCCTTCCAGGCGTCGGAGCCGGCCTCGCGGCCGCCGCCGGTTTCCTTCTCGCCGCCGAAGGCGCCGCCGATCTCGGCGCCGGACGGGCCGATATTGACGTTGGCGATGCCGCAATCCGAGCCGGATGCCGACAGGAAGCGTTCGGCATCCCTGATGTCATTGGTGAAGATCGATGAGGCAAGCCCTTGCGGCACATCGTTTTGGGCGGCGATCGCCTCAGCCAGATCATGATGGCGCATGACATAGAGGATCGGCGCGAAGGTCTCGTGGCGGACGATGTCGGTCTGCCGGGGCATCTCGACCAGCGCCGGGCGGTAATAGGCGCCCTGGCCCATCACCTCGACCTTGTTCCCGCCATGAACGGTGCCACCGGCGGCGCGGGCGGCGGCCAGTGCGCGTTCCATGGCATCGCCGGCGGCGCTGTCGATCAGCGGGCCGACCAGCACACCCGCTTCGCGCGGATCGCCGACCTTCACCGAGGCATAGGCCGCCTTCAGCCGGGGCAGGAAGCTGTCATGGATGCTGTCATGGATGAACAACCGCCGCAGCGTGGTGCAGCGCTGGCCGGCGGTGCCCATCGCCGAGAAGGCGATGCCGCGCAGCGCCAGTTCCAGATCGGCTGAGGGCTGAAGGATCGCGGCATTGTTGCCGCCCAGTTCCAGGATCGAGCGCGCGAAGCGGCCGGCGAGCCGGGGGCCGACCATGCGGCCCATGGCGGTGGAGCCGGTGGCGGAGACCAGCGGCACCCGCGGGTCGTCGACCAGGATCTCGCCGATGTCGCGCCCGCCGATCAGCAGGGCGGCCAGGCCATCGGGAACATTGCCGTGGCGCTTGGCCGCGCGCTCGAACAGGGCTGTCACCGCAAGCCCGGTCAACAGGGTCTTTTCCGACGGCTTCCAGATCACCGGATTGCCGCAGACCAGCGCCAGCGCCGCATTCCACGACCAGACAGCGACCGGGAAATTGAACGCGGTGATGACGCCGACCGGCCCCAGCGGGTGCCAGGTTTCCATCATCCGGTGGTCGGTGCGCTCGGTGGCGATGGTCAGGCCGTGGAGCTGACGCGACAGGCCGACGGCGAAGTCGCAGATGTCGATCATCTCCTGAACCTCGCCCAGCCCCTCGGCCGGCACCTTACCGGCTTCCAGCGTCACCAGCCGGCCCAGATCCTCTTTGGCGGCGCGCAATTCGTCGCCGATCAGGGCGACCAGCCGGCCGCGCTCCGGCGCCGGCACCAGCCGCCAGCGGGCGAAGGCATCGGTGGCGCGGCCGATGGCGGCGCGCGCCTCGTCGGGCGACGTATCGGCAAGCCGGGCGATCTCGGCGCCATCGAGCGGCGAGCGGGCGATGCGGTCGCCGGCGGTCAGCGCCGCGTCGGCAACGCCCAGGCGCTTCAGAACGGCGCGGGCCTCGTCTGCGGGGGTGGGCCGGATGGCCGTGTCGCGGGTCATGGAGAGCGTTCCTTGAGAATGGGCGGCGGAGACTTCGGGTTGGGCGTGATCATACGCCGCGCGACCCGCCGGTCCGAGTGTCAGTTGATCATCGCCGGGACGGAGGACATCACCGGAATCAATGATCCCGTCTTTTCAATAGATTGTATGGCGATCTTAGGTTCTGACGTCTGACGTGCCGGCCCTCGCCCGCAGGCCTGCCGGCAGCGGGGCGGGCACCGGCGGTCGTGATCAGGCGGCTGTGGTCATCTTGAAGATGCCCTGGGCATTGCTGCTGTCGAACCCCAGATCGAGCCGTCGCCCGGCTTCCACCGCCGCCGCATCGGGCAGCGGATCGCGGGTGATGAACTCATAGAAGCTGCCCGGCACCACGCGGCTGATCACCCCGCCATCGGGCAGGCGGAAGTCGCGCGCGACCTCGGCGGCACGATAGGCGGTCTGGCGCACCCGGCCCGACCCCGAGACCTCGACCTTGTCCTTGATCGGCCGGCCGGCGGCACGCTCCGCCGCGGCCAGGCTATCGACATCGGCCACCCGGTCGGTGGCGTGATTGAAGGCATTGCCCTCGGTCGCGATCCAGGCCATTTCGGCCGATGCGGCCTTCAGTGCCTCATAGTCGGCAAGGGCGGGGATGTCGTGCTGGCGATCGAAGCAGCCGACCAGAACCGGCAGGATCGCCGCGGCCTCGGCCACCGGCAGGGTGCCTTCGGCGGCCAGCCGCGCCAGGGCATCGACGGCGGCGGGGGTCAGTGGATCGCGGGCGGTGCCGGTGACGCGGCGCACCACGGCCTCGAACTCGGGACCGAAGCGTTCAGGGTGCAGTTCGCTGATGAAGAACTGGGCGATGTCTTCGGGCATATCCTTCTGGGCATAGGACCGGCCGGTCATCTTCAGACGGTCGAGCGGATAATGGCCGGCGCGGGCATAGCCCAGTGGCTCCAGGATGCGCAGGATGGCGGCCTCGCCACCGGGCAGGGCGCCCTGGCCGGCGATCGCCACCGTGCGCACGGCGCCATGATCGTGAAACACCGTGCCGCCGGCGGCGATGCGGCAGGCGACATAGGCGGCTGCCGCCGGCACCCGGTCGAGCAGATCGGCGAACAGCAGCATGTTCAGGGCCTGGGCCACCAGCGCCCGCGATGCCTTGTCGCCGGTGGCGCCGAGCAGGGCGGGGTGCACCACCATGGTATCGAGCAGCGCATCGGCCCGGCTCGCGCCAAGACCCGGCGCGATCAGGCGGTGAAGGATGGTGGCATGACGATTGGTCATGAGAGGCATCGTTCCTGCAAGCGTGTGTCTGAAGGCCGGACGTCTGGGCGCTGTGGTCGCGGTCGCATCCGGGGGGCGTGATACGCGGATCGGACTGCCGCTTCCGGCCCGTCCGGCGGGGATCAGGATGCGACCGCGGGCTGAGTGTGCGATGCTGCGGGCCATTGGTGAAGCGATGAAAGCTGAGGGGATCATGAGTTTTGGGAATGACCTGCCGTCGAAACGTGGCCTGATCCCGTCACTGGGCGCGCTGCTGGCTTTCGAGGCGGCGGCCCGGCACGAAAGCTTCACCCGTGCCGCGGCCGAACTGAACCTGACCCAGGGCGCGATCAGCCGCCAGATCCGGCAGATCGAAGCGCAGCTTGGGCTGGCGCTGTTCGTGCGGGTGCGCCAGCGCGTGATGCTGACCGATGCCGGCCGGCTGTATCTGGCCGATGTCCGCCGGGCGCTGGGCGAGCTGGGCGAGGCGACGCACCGGGTGATGGCGCTGGCCGGGCGCGGGCGGATCCTGAACCTTGCCACCCTGCCGACCTTCGCGACCCGCTGGCTGGTGCCGCGCCTGCCCGATTTCTTCGCGCGGCATCCCGACATCTCGATCAATTTCGCGACCCGATTGTCCCCCTTCGACTTCGCGGCGGAGCCGTTCGACGCCGCGATCCATTTCGGCGGCCCCGACTGGCCGGGGGCGCGCGCCCATCATCTGATGCGCGAGGTGATCGTGCCGGTGGCAAGCCCGGTCTGGCGGGCGAGCCACGCGGCGGGGCTGACACAAGGGCGGCTGGCGATGGCCGATCTGGCCCGCCTGCCGCTGTTGCAGCAATCGACCCGGCCGGCCGCATGGCCGGCCTGGTTCGCCATGCATGGCATCGAGGCGCCCGAGGCGGTGCGCGGGCTGGTGTTCGAGCAGTTCGCCATGATCGCCCAGGCCGCCGCATCGGGGCTGGGGGCCGCCCTGCTGCCACGGGTTCTGGTCGAGGATGAACTGGCATCGGGCCGGCTGGAGGTGCTGTTCGACCGGGCGGTGGTGTCGGATCAGTCGTATTGGATCGTCATTCCCGATGCCAAGGCAGGCCAGCCGGCGGTCGAGACGTTCCGCGACTGGGTGCTGCAGGCGGCGGGTGGTGACGGATGAGACATAAAGCGGCCGGGGCCATCAGCCGCGATCACAGGTCGTGGCAAATGTCGGACGCCCAGGAGCCTGTTGCAGAATGGGTCTTCGGAATGTGTCGCGATCGCAGTGAGATCCGCCCTTGAGCCTGCGGCCGGCGCCTGAT
>NZ_BMDZ01000114.1 GCF_014636235.1 Tistrella bauzanensis | reverse complement strand
TCGCTTGGTCAATCTGGCGACGCACCCATCAGGCCCAAGCAAAGCTCGCTCACATCAGGAGAAATACGCAACTGTAATGCTAGCGCGTCGGCCATATTCGACGGGCGGCAACCCACTGTCGCCGCCCGCCCGCCCCGGACAGAGAGCCCAGCCAGGGAGACCATCATGGCCGACGACAAGGCCGAACGGACAGAGGCGGCACTTGACGCCAGGGGGTCAGGTGCCATTCCCGCCGCAGGGATGCTGGGCCGGCTGATCGATCGTGGGGGGATCGTCTTTGCCGTCGGCATCGTTCTCGCGATGCTGATCCTCATCCAGGAAGTGATCCTGCGCTATGTCTTCAACGCGCCCACGAACTGGGCGCACGAGACCACCATCTTTCTCTGTGCGGTGGCCTTCGTCTATGGCGGGCTCTATTGCACGGCCCGCGACTCCCATATCCGGGTGGTGCTGTTCTATGACATCGCCCATGGTCGGATACGCCAGACACTCGACGTCGCGATCTCGCTTGTCTGCATGGCGGCCTCGGGCTTCTTCGCATGGGCCGCGTGGCAGCTTGTCGCCCGCGCGATCTTCAGGCCCGATGGCAGTTTTCGCCTGGAAACCTCCGGCAGTGCCTGGGATCCGGCCTTTCCGGCCTATCTGAAACTGTTCCTGCTGGCGGTGCTGGGTATGATGACACTGCAATTTCTGATTCTGGCGATCAACTATGCCCGGTCGTCCGTCATGCGCCGTGGAGACTCCGCGTAATGGATGCATTCGGCGGATTGCTCGACCTCAGCGCGCTCGGCATCGAATATGGCACGCTGCTTATGTTCGGCCTGCTCTTCACCCTGTTGCTCGCCGGTATTCCTCTCGCCTATGTCACCTTGCTGGTGGCGCTGATCTTCGCCGTGTTCTGGTTCGGCCCGATGTCGGTGCCGCTGATCACCAGCCGGGTCTATTCTTTCGTCTCGTCCTTTGTCTTCGTCTCGGTGCCGATGTTCGTGCTGATGGCGGCGCTGCTCGACCGCTCGGGCATCGCCCGCGATCTGTTCGACACCATGAAGATGGTCGGCGGCCGGCTGCGCGGCGCGGCGGCCGTCCAGACGATTTTCGTCGCGGTCGTGCTGGCTGCGATGAGCGGCATCATCGGCGGCGAAATCGTGCTGCTTGGCCTGCTCGCCCTGCCGCAGATGCTGCGTCTCGGCTATGACCGCAGCCTCGCCATCGGGGTCATCTGCGCCGGCGGCTCTCTGGGAACGATGATCCCGCCCTCGATCGTTCTGATCATCTATGGGCTGACGGCGAACGTCTCCATCGGCGCCCTCTTCACCTCGGCCTTCCTGCCGGGCCTGATGCTGGCGGCCTTCTATGTCATCTATGTGCTGGTCCGCTGCCACTTTCAACCGGAACTGGCGCCGTTGCCCGAGCCGGACACCCGGCCGCCTGCCGAACGGCTGCGGCTTCTGAAGGGGATCGTGCTTCCGGTCTGCGTCGTGGCCTTCGTGCTGGGCTCGATCTATGGCGGCATCGCATCGGTCACCGAAGCCTCGGCGGTCGGGGTGGCCGGGGTGCTGCTGTCGGTGGTGGTGCGCGGCGAGTTCAGCTTTGGCATGCTCAAGGCCGCCGCCCTGCAGACGCTGTCCACCTGCGGCATGATCGTCTGGATCGGCATCGGCGCCAGCGCCCTTGTCGGCGTGTTCAATCTGATGGGCGGCATCGATTTCGTGTCCGGCATGCTGACCGGCGTCTCCGACGACCCGCTCGTCGTCATCCTGGTGATGATGGCCATTCTGTTTCTGCTCGGCATGTTCCTGGACTGGGTCGGCATCGCGCTGCTGACCATGCCGATCTTCGTGCCGGTGGTCGTCGATCTGGGCTATGACCCGGTGTGGTTCGGCGTGCTGTTCGCCATGAACATGCAGATCTCGTTCCTGACGCCCCCGTTCGGCCCGGCGGCCTTCTACCTGAAGAGCGTGGCCCCGCCGGAGATCAGCCTCGCCGACATCTTCCGGGCACTCGTCCCGTTTATATGCCTGCAGGTTCTGGCGGTCGGTCTGTTGATCGCGTTCCCCGTCATTGCCGGCGGCTGAAGCAAGGACAAGCAGAATGACGAGACGTCCCACCCAGCTTCGATCGCGTGCCTGGTTCGACAATCCGGCCAATCCGGATATGACGGCCTTATACCTGGAGCGGTATCTGAATTACGGCCTGACGCGAGAGGAATTGCAGTCCGGCAAGCCGATCATCGGCATCGCACAAACCGGCAGCGATCTGTCGCCCTGCAACCGCCCGCTGGTCGAACTGGCGAAACGCGTGCGCGAGGGCATCCGCGAAGCCGGCGGTGTGGCGATCGAGTTTCCGGTTCATCCGATTCAAGAAACCGGCAAGCGGCCGACGGCGGCACTCGACCGCAACCTCGCCTATCTCGGCCTGGTCGAAATCCTCTATGGCTATCCGTTCGACGGGGTGGTGCTGACCACCGGATGCGACAAGACCGTGCCCGCCTGCCTGATGGCGGCGGCGACCGTCGACATACCCGCCATCGTGCTGACCGGCGGGCCGATGCTGAATGGCTGGCATGATGGCGAACGCGCCGGCAGCGGCGTGATCATCTGGAAGGCCCGCCGGCTGCTGGCCGAGGGCCGGATCGACTATGAAACCTTCATCGCCATGGCGGCGGCATCGGCGCCCAGCGCCGGCTTCTGCAACACCATGGGCACGGCGGCCACGATGAACGCGCTGGCGGAAACGCTGGGCATGTCGCTGCCCGGCTGTGCGGCGATACCAGCACCCTATCGCGAGCGCGCACAGATCGCCTATGAGACGGGGCGCCGCGCGGTGGCGCTGGTCCACGAGAATGTGAAGCCGTCCGACATCATGACCCGACAGGCGTTCGAGAACGCCATCGTGGTCACCTCGGCGATCGGCGGCTCGACCAACGCGCCGGTCCATCTGAGTGCGATCGCACGCCATACCGGCGTCGATCTCGACATCCGCGACTGGGAGCGGATCGGCCGCGACATTCCGATGCTGGTCAACCTTCAGCCGGCGGGCGAGTATCTGGCCGAGGACTTCCATCGCGCCGGTGGTGTGCCGGCCGTGCTCGGCGAACTGATCGCCGGCGATCTGATCCATGCCAGCGCGATGACCGTCTCGGGGCGAACCATCGGCGACAATTGCGCGGGGCAGCGGTCCCGGAATTCCGACGTGATCCGCGACCTTGGAAACCCCATGCTGCCGGCCGCCGGATTCAGGATACTCGATGGCAATCTGTTCACATCGGCGGTGATGAAGACCTCGGTCATCGATGAAGACTTCCGCCGGCGCTATCTGTCGCGACCGGACGACCCCGAGGCCTTCGAAGGGCGCGCCATCGTCTTCGACGGGCCGGAGGATTATCACGCCCGGATCGACGATCCGGCCCTCGGTATCGACGAAAACTGCATCCTGTTCATCCGCGGGGTCGGCCCGATCGGCTATCCGGGTGCCGCCGAGGTCGTCAACATGCGCGCCCCCGCCGATCTGATCCGGCGTGGCGTGGAAACCCTGCCCTGCATCGGCGACGGCCGGCAATCGGGAACCTCCGCATCGCCGTCGATCCTCAATGCCTCGCCCGAGGCGGCGGCGGGCGGCGGGCTGGCCTTGCTCGAAACCGGAGACCGGGTGCGCGTGGACCTCAGGGCCGGGCGCGTCGACGCCCTGGTGCCGATCGAGACGTGGCAGGCGCGGCGGGTCGCATTGGAGGCGGGCGGCGGCTATCCTGTGCCGCCATCCCAGACCCCGTGGCAGGAATTGCAGCGCGGCTGTCTTGAACAATTGTCGGACGGTATGGTTCTGGGTCTGGCGGTCAAATACCAGCGGATCGCCGCAAAAGGGCTGCCGCGCGACAATCATTGAGAAAAATGAGCATCGATCCGGCCACAGCCGGCAAGGGACGTGAGAGAGGCCGATATGAGAGACGTCATCGAAGCACTTGCCGATATGCCGCTGCTGGCCATCCTGCGCGGGATCACGCCCGAGGAGGTGTTGCCGGTGGGTGAGGCGCTGACGCGGCATGGCATCGTCATCCTGGAAGTGCCGCTCAATTCACCGCAGCCATTTCAGAGCATCCGCATCCTTGCCGATCGCTTTGGCGCCGGAGCGATCGGGGGTGGCGGGCCGATCGTGGGCGCGGGAACGGTGCTGCGGCCCGACGATGTCGCGCGCGTGGCCGACGCCGGCGGGCAGATCGTCGTCTCGCCGAATTTCGACCCGGCTGTGGTCGCGGCGACGCGCCGGGCCGGGTTGATCTCGGTTCCCGGTGTCTTCACGCCGACCGAAGCCTTCGCCGCACTCGATGCCGGCGCGCATGCGCTCAAGATCTTTCCCGGCGACGCGATCACACCGAAAGTGGTCGGCGCGCTGCGGGCCGTCCTTCCCGGCGGCACCGGTGTCGTCGTCACCGGCGGGGTCACCGTCGACAATCTCGCCGGCTTCATGGATGCGGGCGCCAATGGCGTGGGGATCGGTTCGGCACTCTACAAGCCCGGCCGCACCGTCGATGATGTCGAGACGCAGGCCGGGCGCTTCGTCGCGTCGGTTCGGCGCTGGAAGGAGGCGCTGCGTTGACCACGCTCGACATTCTCTGTCTCGGCGAACCGCTGGTCGAGTTCAACGACCTGGGTGGCGGCCGATGGCTTGAAGGCATCGGTGGCGATGTGTCGAACGTTGCCATCGCCGCCCGCCGCCAGGGCGCGCGCGCCGGGATCGCCACCCGGATCGGACGGGACTGCCTGGGCGAGGTGCTGATGCGGCGCTGGGCGGACGAGCAGATCGATACCCAGGCCGTCGCCCATGACGACGACGCGCCGACCGGCCTCTATTTCGTGCGGCACGACGCGGACGGACATCACTTCGAATATTGCCGGGCCGGATCGGCCGCCAGCCGCCTCTCGCCCGACAGCCTGCCGCGCGACGCCATCCGGTCGGCGGGCCTTCTGCATCTCTCTGGCATCACGCAGGCAATCAGCAGCGGCGCGAGGGATGCCGGGTTTGCGGCCATGGCCGAGGCGCGGGCGGCCGGCGTGAAGATATCCTATGACCCGAACCTGCGGCTGAAGCTCTGGCCGCTGGAGCGGGCGCGGATGGTGATCCACGAGGCGATGCGCGATATCGACGTGGCCTTGCCGGGGCTCGACGATGCGCGGTTGCTGACCGGATTGACCGAACCGGCCGACATCGTGGCCTTCTATCGGGATCTCGGGACGAAGGTGGTCGCGTTGACGCTGGGCGCCGACGGGGCGCTTGTTGCCTGTGACGGTGGCATCGAGCGTGTCGAGGCCTTCCCGGCGAAAGCGGTCGACGCAACCGGCGCCGGCGATTGTTTCGACGGCGCGTTCCTGGCGCGCTGGCTGGAAACCGGCGATCCGGTCTCGTCCGCCCGCTATGCGGTGGTGGCAGCCGGGTTGTCGGTCGAAAGCTTCGGTGCCGTGGCGCCGATCCCGACGCGGCCACAGGTCGAGGCGGCGATGGCGGCCCCGGCCGGGATCGATGCCGGGGTGATCGGCGACACCCGACGCGATCGCGATCCACGGTCGGCCATCGCCCTCGTCGCCCACGACGCCTGCAAGGACCGGATGATCGCCTGGGCCCGCCGCCACCATGACCGGCTGGCAGGGTACCGCATCGTCGCGACCGGAACCACCGGCGCCCGTCTGGCCGCCGCCCTGCCGGATCTCGACATCAGGCGGCTGAAGAGCGGTCCGCTCGGCGGCGACCAGCAGATCGGCGCGCTGATCGCCGAAGAGGCGCTCGACGCCCTGGTGTTCTTCGTCGATCCGCTGTCGCCGATGCCGCACGATGTCGACGTGAAGGCATTGACGCGGCTCGCCACGGTCTATGACCTGCCGATGGCCTGCAGCGAAGCCACCGCCGATCTCGTGATCCGCTACCTGCACCACGCCGCGCGTTGAACCACGCGGGCGCGGTGCGGCCGGATGCGAGGGCCACGGCGCAGGACGCAGACGCTACAACCCCAGCATCTGCTTGGCGATGATGTTGCGCTGGATTTCGTTGCTGCCGCCATAGATCGACATGCAGCGCCGCCACAGATAGGCATTGGCGGCCGGGCCTGCATGTTCGGGGCCGACGGGTTCCTCGTTCGAGGTGCCATCCAGCCGGCCGGGCTGCCAGGGCAGGGCGTAATAGCCGGTGGCTTCCGAGCCGAGCTCGCTGATCTTCTGGGCGATTTCAGTGCCCCGGATCTTCAGCAGCGACGAGGCCGGCCCCGGTGAGCCGCCGGCGGCGACCGCCGACAGCGTGCGCAGGGCCGCCAGTTCCAGCGACATCAACTGCGCCTCAACCGCCGTCACCCGGGCGGCGAACAGCGGATCCTCGATCAGCGGCCGGTCGTCGGGGCCGGGCTCTGTGGCGGCGATCTGCTTCAGGCGGCGCAAGGCGGCCTTGGTGACGCCGATCGCGGCATTGTCGACCCGCTCGTGCTCCAGCAGGAATTTGGCATAGGTCCAGCCCTTGCCCTCTTCGCCGATCCGGTTGGCCTTCGGCACCTTCACGTCTTCGAAGAACACGGTGTTGAAGGAATGGGTGCCTTCCAGCATCGGGATCGGCTGCACGGTGATGCCGGGGGTCTTCATGTCGATCAGCAGAAAGGAAATCCCCTTCTGCGGCTTGTCTTCCTTCGCGGTGCGAACCAGACAGAACATCCAGTCGGCATGATGGGCATAGCTGGTCCAGATCTTCTGGCCGTTGACGATATAGTGATCGCCGGCATCCTCGGCGCGGGTGGCGAGCGACGCCAGATCCGATCCGGATTGCGGCTCGGAATAGCCCTGACACCACCAGATGGTGCTGTCGCGGATGCCGGGCAGAAAGCGGTCGCGCTGCTCTTGCGTGCCGAAGCTATAGATCACCGGCCCGGCCATACGCGGGCCGAAGGGCTGGATCAGCGGGCAATCCATCTCGGCGGAAATCACCTCGAACAGATAGCGCTGGGTGATGGTCCAGCCCGGTCCGCCATGCTCCGCCGGCCAGGTGAAGGCGTGCCAGCCGCGCGCGCCCAGAATCTGTTGCCAGCGCATATGGTCGTCCTTGCCCAGATGCTGATCGCGCCGGACCTTATCGGCGATATCGGCGGGCAGGTTGTCGCGGATGAACTGGCGGACCTCGTCGGCGAAGGCCTGTTCGTCGGCAGACAGCATGATGTCCATGGGGGTATCCTCCTCGGATCAGGCGGCGGCGGTGCCGGCTTCGGGGATGCCGGCCGCACGGATGCCGGCATCGATGCGGGCAACCCGGCGGGTGTGCCAGTCGATATCGCCGAAGCTGGCGGCGATGGCGGTCAATCGCTTGAAATAATGGCCGATCGCCAGTTCCTCGGTCACACCCATGGCGCCATGAAGCTGCACGGCCTCCTGCCCGACACGGGTGGCGGTGCGGCCGATCTCGATCTTGGTCAGCGACAGCGCGCGGGCGCGGGCGCGCGGGTCATCCACCGCCATCATCAGCGCGCCATGCAGCGCCGCCGATCGGGCCTCCTCGGTCGCGATCACCATGTCGACCATGCGGTGCTGCAACACCTGATTGTCGCCCAGCGGCCGGCCGAACTGGCGGCGGGTCTTCAGATACTCAAGCGTCTGCTCGCACAGCGCCGCCATCACGCCGACGGCTTCCGAGGCAACGGCGGCGATCGCGAAATCGATCGCCCGTTCCAGATCGCCGGCGCCCTGCCCGGCCCGGCCCAGCAGCGCCGATGCCGGCACCGTCACGTTGCGCAGGGTGATGTCCGCAGCACCGGTGCCGTCATTGGTGCGATAGGCCCTGACCGACAGGCCCGCCGCGTCGGCATCGACCAGGAACAGGCTGATCCCGGCCGCATCCCGCCGCGCGCCGGCACTGCGCGCCACAACCACGAAGCCGTCGGCGGCATGACCGCCCAGCACCACCGCCTTGGCGCCATCCAGCACCCAGCCATCGTCCGATGCGGCGGCGCCCGATGCGGTGGCGCCCGATGCTGTGGCGCCCGATGCTGTGGCGGTCGTGGCGCAATCGGTCAGGTCATAGCGCGATTGCCGTTCGGCGAAGGCCAGGGCCAGCCGCTTGCGGCCCTCCAGCGCCGGGGTCAGCCAGGATGCCTTCTGGTCGGCGGTGCCGATCTCGGCCACCAGCCGGGCGGCCATCACCGTCGGCAGCACCGGCTCGATCGCCAGCCCCCGGCCGATGCCTTCCATCACGATGCCGAAATCGACCGGGCCGCCGCCGATGCCGCCGTCATCCTCGGCAAACGGCACCGCCAGCCAGCCCAGTTCGGCGAACCGCCGCCAATGGGGGCCGGCATGGACGGCGCGGGCCTCGGCAGCGCCGGCGCCATCGTTCCAGGCCTGTTTCAACAGCTTCTGACGGGTGGTGAAGGCATAGACGTCGCGCATGAAGCGCTCCACGCTTTCGCGCAGCATGTCCTGCTCGGCGCTGTAATTGAGGTCCATATCCAGGGGTTCTTCCGGTTGCAGCGGATTGATCAGGCGGCGGGGCGCAGATAGAAGCGGACACCGCCGACCACGACATGGTCGTCGGCCACGCCAAGGCCCCGGGCGGCGGCGCGCCGGCGGATGGCGGCTTCATCGGTGACGGCAAGATCGACCCCGCCCAGCCCCTCGCCCCGGCCGTCGCTATCGGCCACGAAGCGCAGGCTGGCATTGTCGAGATCGAAGGCGAAGCCCTCACCCTCGCCCGCCCCCACGGCGCGAACCTCGCGGCGCAGGATCTCCGCCCAGCGCCGCGCCAGCCGTTCAGGATCGGCGGCCTGAAGCTCGGCGTCGGTCACCGCCGTGACCAGCCCGGTGCGGACATGCCCCCGCCAGTCGGGCCCGGCCGGATGATAGGGGCCGTCGATCGCGCCATTGCCCTCGGTCCAGTTGATTTCGAGCAGGGCCCCGCCGGTGTCGCGCGGATGCAGTTGCAGGCCCTGATAGCTGCCGATGGCCAGCGGCGCCGCCACCCGCACGCCGACCGCGTCGATATGCGCGCGCCAGCGGTCGAGGTCGTCGGTATCGGTGATCACCATATAGCCGCCATCGCCCTGCCGCCGGTCCAGATAGCGCTCGGCCGTGGTGCCGGGCTGTGTGGGGGCCACCACCTCGATGAACGAGGTGCCGATCGGCAGCAGCGCATTGTGCAGCCCGAACATGCCGACATCGGGGTCATGATGACAGATCTCGATATCGAAGACGGCGATCAGATCCGCGACCACGGGGTCAAGCTCGCGGGCGACCAGACAGAGTTGCCTGAGCCGATGAAACATTGTTTTAATCCTCCCTGGGGAGGCTGTTGCCGAATGCCCGCTACCCATGGTTTGACGCCGTCTGCTGACGGCTTGGGAGCTTGGCGGGGG
>NZ_BMDZ01000113.1 GCF_014636235.1 Tistrella bauzanensis | reverse complement strand
CGAACCAGACATTCCATGACCCTCCGAATCATGGTCACCCATTGATTCAGAACTTTAGGAAATACGCAACTGTAATGCTAGCAACAGATCTCCGCCATCCGTGCGGAGCACCGGCTCGCGGATGGCGGCGGTCGACGGAGGCGGCAGTATCGGAATCTTGGCGCTTGCGCATCATGGTGTGCCTCCGGGGCGACCACGCCGCCCCACCATCTGCCGCAGCGCCGCTCCCAGACGTATCGGGTGCAGCGGTTTGTGCAGCACCGGAAAGCCCAGGCGCTGTGCCTCGCGCAGCAGGTCGGGGGTGGTCTCACCGGTGACCATCAGCATCGGCACCGCATGGCCCAGCCGGTCGGTCAGCAGCGGCGCCAGCCGGGCGCCGGTCCAGCCATCCTTCAGGAAATAGTCCAGAATCACCGCATCCGGCGGGCCGTTCAGCCGGGCCAGGGCCGCATCCAGATCGTCGGGGCCGGCGGCCAGGGCGGCGTGGCAGCCCCAGGCGTCGAACAGCAGGGCGGCGGCGGCGCGGATGTCGGGGTCGTCGTCGATCATCAGCAGCCGGGCGCCGGCCAGACCCCGAGGCGGCTGATGATCGGGCGGGAGAGGTGTCGCGGCCGTGATGCCGGCATCGGTGCGGGGCAGGGCCAGAGAAACGCGCGGCAAGGTTAGTGAAAACCGGGTGCCGTGGCCGGGGCGGGTGTCGACCGACAGGCGGTGGTCCAGCAGCCGCGCCAGCCGGTCGGCGATGGCGAGGCCAAGGCCGATGCCCTGTTCGCTGTCGGCGCCGTCCAGCCGGTGAAACTCGCGGAACACCGCCTCCGCCTCGGCCGGGTCGAAGCCGGGGCCGGTGTCGATCACATCGATGCGCAGGCCATGGGGTGTATGGCGCACGCCCACCAGCACCCGGCCGGCGCTGGTATACTTGACCGCGTTCGACACCAGATTGCGCAGGATGCGGCCCAGCATCGCCGGATCGCTGCGGGCGGTGGCGCGGCTGTCCAGAACCGTCAGCCGCAGCCCCTTGCGATGCGCCAGTGGCGCGAATTCCCGGCGCAGGCTGCGCAGCACCGGTGCCAGCGGCAGGGCGGTCATCGCCGGCGCGATCACGCCTGCATCCAGTTTCGAGATGTCGAGCAGCGCGTCGAACAGCCCGGTCACCGTGTCCAGGCAGTCGCCGATCTGGGCGGCTATGGTCGTCTGGCGGTCGGTGGTCAGCCGGGCCTGCAGGGCCGACATCAGAATGCCCACCGCATGCAGGGGCTGGCGCAGATCATGGCTGGCGGCGGCCAGGAACCGCGATTTGGCCAGATTGGCGTCGTCGGCGGCGCGTTTCGCCGCCGCCAGCGCCATTTCGGTCTGCATCCGTTCGGTGATGTCGGAATAGATCCCGACGATACCGCCGGCGCGGGTGCGACGCTCACGCGATTGCAGCCAGCGGCCGTCGCGCAGTTGGATGAAGGTATCGGCCGCGCCGGCGTGGCAGGCCTTGCGCAAGGTTCGATAGCGATCGGGATCCCAGCCGCTGGGCAGCAGGCTGATTTCGGCAATGCTGGTGTAGACGATGTTCATCTCGACCAGATCGTCGAAGGGCACGCCGCGGCGCACGCGGTCGGGCTCGGCGAAGAAATTCCGGTAATGATCGTTGCAGAACAGCAGCCGGTCATCGGCATCCCAGATGACGAAGGCTTCCGACGCGCTCTCGATCGCATCCACCAGCGGGTCGTTTGCCAGCCGATCGTCGGATGGAACAGGGTTGGGCATTGCGGCAGGCGGCACGATCGGTGACCCTCTCAAACAGGGAACCTATGGTATCAGGCCGGCATGCGCTGCCGCGCGGTTACCTGTGTGAAGAATTTTCGACACCGCGGCCCCGGCACCCGTCTGCCGGGCCGATATCGTGGTCTGTTGCGGTCACGACGCCCGCGGCCGTGCAGGGGAAGGTAGATGACGCGTTTTCAAGAGCTTGCCGGCCAGATCTCCGGCCGGGACGCCGACGGCCCGGACGAGGCCGAGCCGCAGACCCTGGTTCTGTCCCATGGCTTCGGGGGCGACCGGTCGGCCTGGGCGCATCTGATGCCCTGGGCCGTGGCACGGTTCCGCGTCGTCACCTATAACCTCGCCGGCGCCGGCCCCGATGGCGCCGAGACTTATGATCGCGTGCGCCATGGCTCGCTGTTCGGCTATGCCGACGATCTTCTGACCATTCTGGACGAGCTGGATATCAGCGACTGCATCCATGTCGGCCATTCGATGAGCGGCATGATCGGCGCCGCCGCCGCCGTGGCGCGGCCCGACCTGTTCAGCCGGCTGGTGCTGATCGGCGCCTCGCCGCGCTATCTGAACGATGACGGTTATACCGGCGGCTTCGAACAGGGCGATCTGGACAGGCTCTATGCCGCGGCGGCGGCGGATTTCCAAGCCTGGGCCACGGGTTTCGCGTCGGCGGCGGTGGGCATGCCCGACGACGTGGCGGTGGAGGAGGTCGCCCGCACGCTGTTCCAGATCCGCCCCGATATCGCGCTCGCCACCGTGAAGACCGTCTTTCAGTCCGATATGCGCGACGTGGTGCCGCGGCTGCGGCGCCCCACTCATCTGATCCAGACCTGCGCCGACATGGCGGTGCCGCGGGCGGTGGCCGATTGGCTGCATCACAGCATTGCCGGATCGACCCTGGATGTCATCGACGCCACCGGCCATCTGCCGCATCTGACCGCCCCCGATGCGGTGCTGCAATGTCTGGCCCGGCATCTGGCCACCTCTGGTGAAGAACGCCCGACCATATGGCGGTGACCCTGGTCGGTCCCGCCCGCACCGGAAACCCTGCCGATGCCCCCATTGCCGACAACGCCCGTACTGCCTGCTTTCGCCGATATCGAGGCGCGCGCTGCTGCCCGCCATGGTGGGCCGACGGCACTGACAGCCCGTCTTCTGCAACCCCGCAGCGCCGATGCGCTGCGTGCCACACCTGATCACCGGTTTCTGGCCGAGGCGACCCATGCGATATTTCAGGCGGGTTTCGACTGGCAGGCGGTCGACCGGCGCTGGCCGGCTTTCGAAGATGCCTTCGAGGGTTTCGACCTCGCGCGCTGGACCCTGATGTCCGATGACGATCTGGACCGGTTGCTGCGCAATACCGGGTTGATCCGCAACGCGGCCAAGCTGCGCGCCGTGGGCGCGAATGCGGTGTTCTTCCAGGCGGTCGCCTGCGAGCACGGCTCGGTCGGCGCCTGGATCGCCGGCTGGCCGCCCGGCTGCTATATGGCACTATGGCACTGACCCAGGCGCTGAAGACCCGGGGCAACCGGCTGGGCGGCAAGACCGGCCAGGTGTTTCTGCGCCGGATGGGCGTCGACAGCCTGATCCTGTCGGGCGACGTGCTGGCGGCGCTGTCGGCGGCAGGCGTCGTTCACCGCATGCCGACATCCACCCGCGACGTCGCGGCGGTCCAGGCGGCGCTGAACCAGTGGATGGCCGAGAGCGGCCATGGTCTCACCCGGATCAGCCAGATCCTGGCGCTGTCGATCGATGCCGACTGATCCGGCCATTCCCCCTGTTCCCCCGCTGGCCGCGCTGATAATCTGACCGCTTCGGGTACACACCATTTGCGGGATCATCACCGTGCAGCATTTCGACACGATCGTCATCGGGATTGGCGGCATGGGATCGGCGGCGTTGTGGCAGTCGGCGCGGCGCGGACAGTCGGTGCTGGGCATCGAGCGGTTCGATATCGGCCACAGCATGGGCTCGTCGCACGGGTTGAACCGGATCATCCGGCTGGCCTATTTCGAGCACCCGAAATATGTGCCCCTGCTGCGCCGGGCCTATGAGCTGTGGCGCGAGACCGAGGCGCTGGCGGGCGAGCAGCTTCTCTACATCACCGGCGGTATCGATGGCGGGCCCGCGGATGGCCGGATCGTCACCGGCGCGCTGGCCGCCTGTGTTGAGCATGATCTGCCCCACGAGGTTCTGACCGCCGCCGAGATCAACCGCCGCTTTCCCGGCTATCGCCTGCCCGATGGCCATGCCGGGGTCTATCAGCCCGATGGCGGCTTCGTCGCGTCGGAACGGGCGATCCTGGCGCATGTGTCGCTGGCGGTGGCGGCCGGCGCGCAACTGCATGCGCGTGAAACCGTGCTGGGTATCGAGCCGGGCAATGGCCGGGTGGTGGTGGTCACCGATCGCGGCCGCTATGAAGCCGGCCGCGTGATCGTGTCGGCGGGGGCCTGGATCGCCGATCTGGTGCCGGGGCTTGCCGGCACCGCGGTGCCTGAACGTCAGGTGCTGGGCTGGTTCCTGCCCCGGCGGCCGGAGCTGTTCACGCCGGCGGTGTTTCCGGTGTCGAATGTGGCGACCGATCTGGGCCATGTCTATCAGTTTCCGAGCTGGGGCATTCCGGGCTTCAAGATCGGGCTGTACAACCATTTCCGCGAACGCGGCCATGCCGACCACCTGTCGCGCGAACCCACCCCGGCCGATGAAGAGGCGCTGCGCCGGGTGATCCGGGCCTGCTTCCCCGAAGCCGATGGCCCGATCCTGCGGCTGGCCGCCTGCCTGTTCACCAACACGCCCGATGAACATTTCGTGGTCGATACCCTGCCGGGGCACCCTGAGGTGGTGGTGGCGTCCCCCTGTTCCGGCCATGGCTTCAAATTCGCCAGTGTGATGGGCGAGGTGCTGGCCGATCTGGCCACCACCGGCACCAGCCGCCACGACCTGTCGCTGTTCACCTATGACCGGTTCACCGCGCCGGCCGCCTGATCAGGGTGGGCTGGCGATCAGGGTGGGCTGGCGATCAGGGTGGGCCAGGCCTGAAGGAACGCGTCGCGGCGGCGCTTGCCGGGTGATCCCGTGGCCGGCGCGCCGCCCTCGGCGGGGTCGTCCTGCGCCAGGGTCGCGAACACCAGCGTCTCGTCGCCGCGCCGGGCCCAGCCGACATACCAGCCCCAGCCGCGCTCGCGATCCAGCCGGCCATCGGGGTGGCGGGGCAGGGCGGCGCCGGTCTTGCCGGCGATGGTCCAGCCATCGGCGAGGCTGGTCCGCTCCACGATCCGCCGGGTCATCACATGGGCCTCGGCCGAAACCGGCAGCCGGTCATTGACCAGATCGGCCAGGAACGCCACCTGCTCGCGCGGTGAAATTGCCAGCGACGAGCCGATCCATGCCCGGTCGAGCCCGTTATCCGCGCCGGCATCGCCCGTCATGTCGGCATTGCCGTAATGGAACGCGGTTGCATAGCGTTGCAACCGCTCCATGCCCAGCGCCCGGGTGATCTGCTGCGAATACCAGACCACGGAATGGGTCATCCAGCGGTCGGGATCGGTGTCCTGCGTCCAGGCGGCCCCGCCCCAGGCGACATAGCCCGGCCGATAGGGCCAGACCGGCGCATGCGGCCCGGTCAGGATGCCGGCATCGAAGCCCATCAGGCTCAGCGCGATCTTGAAGGTCGATGCCGGCGTCACCCGGCTGGTGCAGTCGCCATCCTCCACCAGCCGTTCTGCTGTGTCGGCGCGCATGATCACCGTGCAGATTGTCCGGGCCTGCGCGGGCCCGGCCGGCAGCGACAGTGTCGCCAGAAGCAGGGCGGGCAGCGCCAGCCGCGCCGCCATCAGCCATGTGTTGATCATGATGGCCTTCCGCCTGTGTCCGCCATGGCCAGCCGCTGTGCCAGAGCCTGCATCTGTTGGCGCCAGAACCCGCCATGGCGATGCAGGAAGACGGCATCGGGAAAATTGTGGCGGGCGGCATGGCGGATCGGGATCGTGTCCCAGCCGCGATGGCGCAGGCTCACCCGCGTCTGGTCGCCCACGGCCTCGAAGCTGACCGTCACATGGGTGGTCTGGTCGGGGCTGAAACTGGCCTGTCGCCAGGTGAAGGCCAGCCGTGCCGGCGGCTGCCAGTCGGTGATGTGGCCGATATCGAACACCGAACCGTCGGACTTGCGTTCCACCAGCCGGCCGCCGGCGCCCGGTGGATCGAAGGCCAGTCGCCCCGGCGGACCGGCGGTGAACTGAAACAGGCCGCTCGGCTGCCACCACAGGCCGATATCCTCGACGAAGGCGCGAAACACCTGCGCCGCCGGGGCCTGGATGCGCAGGGCGATCAGGATTTCGGATCCGCTCATTCAGCGTCGCTTCCATCCGTGGTGTCGGCCGTGTCCGCCTCGACATGGGCCTTGAAGGCGGCAAGCTGCCGGCTCCACAGCTGATCCATCTGGTCGACCCAGGCCTTCAGCCGGGCCATGGGTTCCGGGCACAGCCGATAGATCCGCACCCGGGCATCGAAATCCGGGTGGCTTTCCTCGATCAGCCCGCTTGCGCGCAGCGCGCGCAGGTGCCGGCTCATCGCCGGCGCGCTCAATCCCGCCGCCTCGGCCAGCTCTCCGGCGCGATGCGGGCGATCCCGCAGCCGTTCCACCACCATGCGCCGATGCGGATCGGCTAGCGCCGCCAGAACCTGATCAATGCCGGCGCCGGCCGCGCCGCTCATCGCGATCCGGCCGGCTGGTCGGGCCAGCCGTCGATGGTCAACCCGCTCGCCGCCTCGGCCTCGGCGCGGCCGACCGTGGCCACGGTCTGGCCGAAGCTCCAGACATGGCCTTCCGGGTCGCGGGCGCAATAGGTACGGTCGCCATAAAACTGGGTCGCCAGCGGCCGCACGATCACCGCCCCGGCCGCTTCGGCGCGGGCGCAATGCGCGTCGATGCCGTCGGTCAACTGGACATGAACCGTCTGGGTGTTGCGGCCGCCCAACTGCCGGGGGCTTGCGACGTCGTCATTCCAGATCGGGCCGATCATGACATAGCCGTCGCCATAGCCCATTTCCGAATGGGCCAGTTTGCCCTCGGCATCGGTGATCACCATGGTTCGCTCGAACCCGAACGCCGCTTCCAGCCAGTCGAGGGCGGCGAACGGATCGTCATAGAACACGGCCGACCCGAAGGTCGGGCGGCGGAAGGGATCGGTCATGGCGACATCTCCTTAACGTCTGATGAAATATTTAACGCAGATAGAAATCATTGAGTCAAGGGCAGGAGATGGCGCCGGCCGGTGCCTGCCAGCGGGCGACCAGGGCGTCGGTTGTGGTGACGTCGCCGAACTGCAGCGCGAAATGGGTCAGGGCGCCGGCGTGTTCCTCGGCGGTCAGGCTGGCATTGGCGTCGGAGACCATGGTGGTGCGATAGTTCAGCATCATGGCGTCGCGGGCGGTGCTGTCGCAGCAGACATTGGTCATCGTACCGGCGACCGCCACGGCGGTGATGCCGCGTGCCTGCAACTGCGCGTGCAGATCGGATGCCCCCTGAATGAAGGCGCTGTAACGGGTTTTGCCGACCACCAGATCGTCGGGCTGCACATCCAGATCCGGCCACAGGAAGGACGGTGCCGCCTGTTCGTGCAGGGCCGCCGATCGCGCCCGCATCCGATCGGGCAGCATCAGCACGTGGTGGAAATGGGACAGCTCGGCCAGCGCCTGTTCGGTGAACAGCGTCCGCACCCAGACCACCGTGCCGCCGGCCGCGCGCAGCGCCGCCGCCAGCCGGTTGACATTGCCGACGATGCCGCGGGCGGCCGGCACCTCGGCCGGCATGCCCGGTTCCATGAACCACGACTGAAGATCGATGACCACCAGTGCCGTCTCGGCAGCCGGCACCCGATCATGGACCAGTGCCGCGCCCTGACGGGCGACCACCCGGCTCATTGCCCATTCCGGCATCACATAATCATGCATATGATCAAATCCTGTGCAGTCTGGCGCCGCTGGGTCAGCGATGCGCCGCTCAAGGGGGCCGCTAAATCGTATACAGTGGACAGTATGCGAACAAGCCGGATCTGGCCCGATCCTTGCGTTCCACCGTCTGCCCCCAGCATCCGCGAATGCCCGCCGCACAACGCCATGGGATGGAAGTGACAGACGATGGTCAGCAGTGACACGCCTATGCAAGCACCCGGCCGCCCGGCCCACACCCCTCACACCCGCTCGCCTGGCCCACGCCTGCGCCGGCAGATGGGCGCGCTTGTCCTGGCCCTGGCGCCGGCGCTGATGGCGCCGGCAACCGCCGGTGCCGCGGAGCCGACCACGATCAGCTTCATGGAGCCGATCCATTCGCTGTTCTATGCGCCGCTCTACGTGGCCGACGGCAAGGGCTTTTTCGCCGATCACGGCATCAAGGTCGATTTCGGGGTCTCGCAGGGCAGCGACAAGGCAACGGCGGCCCTGCTGTCGGGATCGGCCGATATCGTGCTGGTCGGGCCGGAAACCGCGATTTATATCGCCGGCGGCCGCTCGCCGGTGAAGACCCGGATCTTCAGCGGCCTCACCGCCACCGACGGATCGTTCCTGATGGCGCATGACGACACGCCCGGTGTCGGCGCCGATGGCGGCTTCGACTGGTCGGGCCTGAAGGGCGCCCGGATCATGTCGTGGCGCAAGGGCAGCGCGCCGGGCCTGTTCATGGAAGCGGCCTTGCGCAAGGCGGGGCTGGACCCGGAAACCGATGTCGAGCTGATCACCAACACAGCGATCCCGGCGCGGGTGGGGGCGTTCATGGCCGGCACCGCCGATTATGGCACCTTCTTCGAGCCCGACGTGTCGCGGATCGAGGTCGAGGGCAAGGGCCGGGCGGTGGCGAATGTCGGCAACGCCGTGGGGCCGATCGATTACACCGTGTTCGTCGCGACCGAACCGTTCATCGACCAGAACCCGGCGCTCATCCAGGGCTGGACCGATGCCATCGCCCAGGGTCTGGCCTGGACGGCAACCGCCGATCCGGCCACGGTCGCCGATGTTCTGGCCCCCTATTTCCCGGGCGTCGACACCGGGTTGATCGCCGACAGTGTGGTGCGCCATCGCAGCGCCGGGATCTGGAAAGCCACGCCGCTGGTCGAGCCGGCCGCCATCGACAGCCTTCAGACCCTGCTGGTCGATGCCGGCATCCTGAAGCCGGATGCGCGCGTCGCCTATGAGGATGTGGTGGCGCCGGCCTTCGCCAGGGCGGCCGCGAAATGACCATCACGATAACCGACGATACAGCGAAGCGCCTGGCCGATGGCGATGCCGCCACCGTCCGGCCAGTGCCCCGGATCGCCTTTCGGGGCGTGGGCCTGCGCTATTTCAGCCCGCGCGGAGAAACCGAGGCGCTGTGCGGCATCGACCTCGACATTGCCGCCGGCGAGTTCGTCGCCATCGTCGGCCAGTCGGGCTGTGGCAAGAGCACGCTGCTGTCGCTGCTGGCCGGGCTGGTGCCGCCCAGTGCCGGCACGGTGCTGATCGATGATGTGCCGGTCACCGGGCCGGGCCGTCGGGTGGGTTTCATGCTGCAACAGGACACGCTGTTCGAGTGGCGCACAATTCTGGAAAACACCCTGCTGGGGCCGGAACTGCGCGGCGGCGACATGGTGGCGGCGCGCGACCGGGCGCGGGATCTGCTGATCCGCTATGGCCTGGGCGATTTCATGGATCACAAGAGCCTGTTGCAGAATGGGCTCCAAACCTGTCGATGTCCGCTTGCCCCCGCGCTGCGGGGCTGATACCAAATCTCGTGAGTCCTGACTCATAGGGGATTCCCAAACGGTCAGGAGTTCGATTCAATGATCGCGGACCTGAGGG